>JAESRJ010000174.1 GCA_016764715.1 Kordiimonadaceae bacterium
TGAAATAAGGTGAAATCGTAGAGTGAGCTGCTAGAGTAACTAAAAATTCTAAGGCTTCCGATAATGTTGCCCGCTGTCAGGAAGGATTTCACCTGTTCTCGCCCATCCTCGGTAATATAATAGCCCTTTAGGATGCCTTGCTTCACCCAGTAGAGCGCATCGCCGCTGCCCCCTTGCCGGAAGACATGGTCGCCGCTCGCCAACTTCAGCGCCGTGCCGTTTGCTTTTAGATAATTTTCAAAATCCATGTCTGACTTAACCCAGGTTAATTACGTCGCAGCGCGTGGCAGCTACCTTTGCTCACCATACACAAGGGCACAGTGAAAGCGACCACCAGCATATGACATTCCTTCTAAAGAAAAAAACCATCGTCCTTACGGGCGGCACATCGGGCATTGGCCGCGCGCTAGCTGAAAGGCTGCACAGCGATAATAATTTAATGGTAATCGGCAGGAACGCCATAAAACTTGAAGCGCTCAAAAAACTATTTCCAGGCATCACAGTGTTTAAAGCTGATCTTACGGATACAGGCGGCTTGGCGCCGCTTGCTGAGAAAATACGCGGCCAACACCCGAAGATTGATCTGCTGATTAACAACGCCGCTGTGCAAAATACCCCGCAATTCATGGACGACAATTTCAGGGTTGAGGCAATTGCTGGAGAAATTGCCGTTAATTTCACCAGCCCATGCATGTTGATCTCGCTGTTGCTGCCTGCGCTGGTGAAAGACACACCCTCCGTTATCCTCAATATCAATTCAGGCCTCGGGCTTGTCCCTAAGAAAACGTCTGCTGTTTATTGCGGCAGCAAAGGCGGCCTCAACATCTTCTCCCAGTCACTGCGCCACCAATTGGCAGAGACCAACATCAGTGTGCAGCAAGCCTTTATGCCGCTAGTTGATACTGAAATGACAAAGGGCCGAGGTGTAGGCAAGCTAACACCAGCTGTGGCTGCTCAGCGCATTCTGGCTGGCGTTGAACAAGGCAGCCCTGACAATTATATCGGCAAAGTAAAACTGCTGCGCGTCCTCACCCGCATTTGGCCAAGTGCCGCCTCAAGCATTATGAAAAAGGCTTAAAATCATGACCCTAAAGAAAATCCTTCTTATCATTGGAGCAATCGCAGTGACCGCAAACACCGCAACGGCGGACGAGCTGACAGTTCGCATCACAGGCATAGAAGCAGCGCGCGGCGGCACCGTCRGCGTGATGATATTTGGCAAAGACGGCTACCCTAAAAAGCACGCAAAGGCGCTGGAAATAAAAACCCTGCCAGTGGCCAAAGGCGAGATGGTTTTTACATTCCGTACTGAGCGCAACCATGTGGCGGTGAAAGTGCACCACGACGAAGACGGCGACAGCAAAGTCACCAAAAACTGGACAGGCATTTACCCAGCAGAGGGCCTCGGTTTCTCAAACMAGCAGCGCGTGAGCTTAACGGGCCCGCCTTCGTACAGGAAATCAAAAATCCGCAAGGACAATTTTGACAAAACAATTGAGATCRTTCTGCGATACGGAAAGAAGAAAAMNTGAAAACTCTATTGAAGCTTTTTCTCGTCCTCGCGGCGATATTTGCCTCTACGTTTTTGGTTGCCAAATTCTTTGGGTTAATCAGTGTACCGAAGATTGAGGGCTGGCTAGACCAAGCGCAACAATTATCGCCTCTTTATGTGGGAGTGATCGTCGCGTTGCTGCTGTTCGCGGACCTGTTCATTGCAGTGCCAACGCTCACCATCACCATCCTTGCTGGGTATTTCCTGGGTTTCCCAATGGGCGCTCTCGCTGCGCTTTTGGGCACCATGACGGCGGGCTGTACAGGCTATTTTTTAAGCCACCGATTTGGCGAAACCATTCTAGGTGTTATCAGCAAAGACAAGGCCAAGCTTCAAGAAGCTAAGCAAGTTTTCCAGCAGCACGGGTTTGTAATGATCCTCCTATCCCGGGCAGCCCCAATCATCCCTGAGGTTAGTGCGTGCCTCGCGGGCGCAACCCGCATGCCCTTTCCGCGCTTTCTTACGGCATGGTCCTTCTGTACGTTGCCTTATGTAACCATAGCCGCCTGGGCCGGATCAGTAAGCTCGATCGAAAACCCAAAGCCCGCCATTTTCACCGCCATCGCTATCACCGGCACGTTGTGGCTGGCATGGTTCGCCTTCCACCGCATGAACAAAGCGATCAAGAACTAAACCAGCTTGAAATATAAAGATCTTTTCAAGGGTGCGGCCTTTTTAACGGCTCACAACGCACGTTTTCTGAAATTAATGCGTTTCAAATTCTTTTGATTGCTGCCGATGGGACATACAGCTAACGTCTAGTGGCTATATTCAGCTATTAGGGGCAGGACTAAATGAGTCTTAGAGCAAAGAAAACGCATACCAAAGCCCAACTTTGGATTTATGCGCTCGTGGCTTTTTTCGTGCTGTACGCCGATATTTTCAGCCTTGGTACTGCAACRGACAACGCCTCCCGTCAGGCGTTTTTGAAAATAGTTGCGCCCCTCTACCCTTTTTTTGCACCAAATGTGACCAGTGATGCCACGACTATAAATGCGCGGGAAAAAATATTCGTTATTACAATTTCCGATACCGATTTACCGAAATTGTCTGACCCACCAACAACTATGTGGCCAATGAAATACGGAGATCAGGCCAGGCTACTCACAAAAATACTTGAAACCCAACCCGCGGCAATCTTCTGGGATTTCTACATACCTCACATTAACAARGCGGATGGCAGCTTTCAGGAGTTAAAGGCCGTATTGGAGCAAACAGCTCACAATTTTGCGAAAAAWAATCCCGATGCCCTCTCGAACACAGAAATCATATTTGCTGATGGCTCGTTCAATAACAAAAGGGGGACAAACTTACGTGCGTCGACGACGCCAACCTCTCAGATCGCGGATGAAATTGTATTTACCGKCGTTACCCTGGTGCCTGCAACMTGGTTGGGCGAAGACCATGAGTATCCTTTGTATATCAATGATGTTTCAAGAAAATCGGAAACTAGCGGCACACCCGAAGAGGGACAACAGGCGTCTCTAAGTGCAGCGCACTATCTCTATAGACGCCTGAAACCGGACGCCCCAATTATTGAAGGGGCACCGCTGACAGTGATATGGGGCRATGATACCGCGCCCACTTACACTGCAAGACACAGAGAAGAACAGGATTGTGCCGATACGCCAGGCAGCTTCACATCTGTTATGGGTTTAATTGCACAGGCTTTTGGTGGCCCGAAAAACTATCAAGCCAGCTGGCACAGCCCTAACCCCTGTTTTTACAGTAATTTCTTCACAGCGGATCAATTTCTGGAACTGTATAATCTGGAAAATAATATCTACAGCCCAACAGCAAATATGCCCGCGCGTCTAAAAGAAAAGTGTCGAGTAAATTGTGATATTTTTGAGATGTTTAAGAACAGTATTGTTTTGGTTGGTGGCAACCTAGCAGGCATTGCTGACCTTCGAAACTCACCCGTAAACGATCTGACACCTGGAGTTTTACTACATGCTGCGGCCCTTGATAATTTGCTGACCTACGGCCCAGATTATTATCGAAGCCCCCCCAGCTATTTAGGGCAACGATTTGATACCTCCATAATACTGGAAATTATTTTTGCGGTTCTAGCACTCTATTTTGGCCATAATGTTCGGAATTCGGCCCTGTACCAACGCTGCCCGGTCTCCTACAGGTTCGCTTATCTTTTGCTGGTTTTTTCCTCCTACATCAGCCTACTTTTTCTCGTTTTGATCATTGGCTTATCTTGGGGACGGTTCATCCCGATCAATTGGATAGCAATGATCACCATTTGTTTGATTGCAATAGCCCCTCGGTCAGAAACCCTTGCGGAATTATTGACATCCCTCTGGCGAAAAGTGAGCCCATTCAAGCGCCGGTTGTGACAAAGAGAAAAATGGTATTATACTTAGAAAAAGTTACACTTTACGTTGCACCMAGCTTACCATACTAGAGTGTATCTAGCTTTWNTTTGGGAGGGAAACATGCGAGGTATTTTCGTTATTATCGGGATGATTTTTGCTGGCGCTGCTTGTTCTGTTGCTGCCGCAGAAACTACAATGACGCCTGCAAAAAAATACAAGCTTGTCGGCTTTAAGCTGAAAAATAATACAAACCCAAAAACCATTCCTTTTTATGAAGTTGCGCTCTTAAATCCAAACTCGAGCGGCAGCCCCGTTTTCAGCTGTGATAAAGTTAAAAAGAAATCTGCCCCTGCGGCAGCGATGAAGCCTGCTTTGAGCAACGCGTTTATTTCAGGGGTCTATCATGCCTGCGGGTTGGTTCAGCTTGATTTTTCTGGCTCCCGTTTTTGGATCAAGTTTGACAACCTAATCTCCAACGAACCGAAAACTTGGCAGCGCTTCGTAAATAAAAACGCGAAGATACCGGTTTGCTATGCCAACGCTACTAGTGGCGCAGGTACCAGCGCAGGCAAAAAACAAGGCGTAACAAGAGCGTTCTGTTGAGGTCTAATAAAAATTTTGTGACACCGGCGTAATTCTTAGGGGGAATATCATGCTCAAGGCGACATACCAGACCATTTTTCGCGGCAGCCGTTACGCCGCAGTTTTATCAGCTAGCCTGTGTATAGCAGTTAGCTTTCCGGTTGCTAGTTACATGAGCAGCGGCCTTGTAGACCAACAAGATCAACCTTTTGAAGCCGTAGACGAAGAAAAAAAGAAAAAGAAAAAGAAAGTTAAACCCAGCCTATTGGATAAAACCAAATGGGCGAAAAAAAACTACAACACCTTTCTACGCCGCAGAAAAAATAACAACCTGCCGGCTAAACTCGCCCTTGCGCCCTTTAATGTTCTTGTCACAGACCCAACGCTGGATGCGGCAGATATTAGTGGTTACATCGAAAACCCCGCCGCGCGCGATGTTTTGCTCTCAGCCCTAAARGAACTGGGTGCACCTATTCCCGTAACGCTGCCGGACATCAATATTATGTTTTCCGGTTCGTCGAGCACGAATGCWTCGGCCTCTTCCACTGGGCAGATCATTTTGGAGGCCGGCGTCGCCGAAGACCTGCGCACGATGGACTCTGTGATGTTCTTACTGGGGCATGAGTTAAGCCACATTGCTCTCGATCATTTTAAAAATGAAGAGACACGCGCGTCTCTAAATACGTTGGCTACTATTGCTGTCTTTGCGGCCAATAAAGGCGATGTACAGAAAACACAAAACAGTAAAGAGCTGGTTGGCATATTGGCTTTCTCAGATAAAATAGCTGGCCCAGCATGGAAAAAATCGGACGAAACGCGATCGGATGAACTGGCGATCGACCTTATGATCCGGGCGGGTTACAGCACCAAGGGCGCTAAGGACGTGGTCCGCTTGCTTCTGGAAGGCGAGAAAGAAAGTGAAGCGCTTCGAAGGGCGAGATGCGGCGCAAGCGGCGGGTTGTTATCTGTTATCGGCCTCAGCTCCAAGCCCGTAAAACCTGAGTGCAATGTATTTAACAATTTTCTATCAAAAATATTTGGCGGCGGGCACCCTTCTGCTAGCAAACGGCTAAAAGCCATCGATGCGTATTTGGAAACGCGGTACCCAGATTATGAAGAAAAAGCAACGCGTGAACTTCCTGAAGGCCTGAACGCATTCTTTGACCCTGCTGGCGCTTTTGTCCGTTCGGCTTATGCACAAAAAGCCCTTTTAGCTTTTGAAGAAGGGAACAACGAACTCGGTATTCGCTACACTGTTTTGAGCTATGATCCGGACGATATACAAACCCCCGGCCCCCGGCTTGCGCGCTACCAGCAACTCGTTATCCAAGGCAAACCTAAAGAGGCGCTTGAGGAGATCGAAATTGTGTACAGAGCCGGGTCTGCATCCCGTGCAATTTATCTCATTTTGATGAACGAGAAAATGAATGAAGCGCTAACCTTTGGCATCATGGAAGACGCGCAGGCGCTGGAAAATGCAGCAATTGAAGCAGAAAAGCTATTTGAAAAAGATCCTGACGTATTGCGCGCAGAGGCTAAGGCGTTAGAAAAAGAAGCCTTTGCGAAAAAGGTTGCGAATCAAACCGCCACCCCAACCTTTGCCCTTGAGACGGTTGACCTTACGGAAGGTTCAATAGGGAAATATGATGACGTGCTAACACTTATCGGTGAGGCTAAAGCCCGTTTTCCCGGCAAGAAGTCGGAATTCCTATATAAAGAGCTCGAAGTTTTGCGGCTCTTGACGCGCGAAGACGACCTTTACAACACGGCGCTCAGCTGTGAAAAAGATAAAGCAAAACAGTTAGCTAAAACTTGCAAGGGAATAGTGAAAGAGATCAAGAAGCTCAGGAAGAAACGCAAGTAAAAGCCATTTATTATAGCCGGCTGCCTTTGAATGGCGCTAGCAAATATGGCCTCGATTTGTCTACAGCGGCATGGACCGGATCAGTAAGCTCGACCGAAAACCCCAAGCCCGCCATTTTCATCTCCATCGTTATCAACGGCGCGTTGTGGCTGGCATGGTTCACCTTCCACTGTATGCATAAAGCGCATAGAAAAACTTCTTTTAAACAGATCTCACGTCTAATTTGGCCGCGGCAAAACGAGAAAAACAAATGATCGCGCGCTGCACTACTTTGGATTAGAATGAGCCAAACTGCATTGGGGGATCTTATGAAATTGCATTTTATCGTCGGTCTATTCGGTGTTATAGCATTGCTGTTAGTCTCAAACGGCCCACGCGCCAGTGACAGCGAACCGTATCTATATTCAAATGAAACACTGACTAATCCTATATTCAATGCGGCGGAAGTCGCGGTAAGAACCGCTCAGTTCAATAATTGGCTCAATCAAAATCACTCCAAAATAACGGCAGAACGGTTGCCACAGTTAAGAGAGCATTTATTTTACCTTATTGATTCGCATGTAAAAAATTCATTCCTGAAAAATGCGACCATATCCCCAAAAGAAGACTTAGTGATGTCGATGCTCTTTTCTTGGGCCGAAAAATTACAAGTTTATGGGGGCAATCAAATATACAACGCTACCAAAMCAAAGAAAWCRCCTGAAGTCGCATCAATATTCCCTGCTCCAGAGGCATACTCAATCAAGCTTAACGACTGGCATTTTTCTATAACGCCCAAAACAGGCAACTGGCTTTTTAAAGTGCCGTTCTATTTTATGCCATTGTCTTTACAGGAATTTACAGCAGCCAATGGTCAGGAAACCCAGTTTGTAATGGTTTCAACCGGAGTTGCACGCCACAATCAGGGTACCGGTTATTCACAAGCCACTCTGGCTTTAATGTACACGCCAGAAAACGACAAAGAACAGTTTCAAGAATTCTGGAAGAAAACGTGGAACATCTCGGGCTCCGCACTCGAAAAGAACATCCGCGGAACTGGATTGAAATCCTATTCCATATTTGACGATAAGACTAAGATACATGTTGAGTATACTGAAGTCCCAACAAGCAACGGATCATTGGCCGTGGTGTATTCAGGTATAGACGGCACATTTCAACACAACAGGCAACACTTCATAGATTTTTTGAACACCATTGAAGTAAAGTGAGTTTGTAGGGCTCAACATCTCGCGGTTCTGAATAACCACATTACTTGCTAAAAACAAGTAATGTGGTTATGGTCCCTGTAACTCTAGGGGGCTTTATGGCTTACGATGAAGAACTGACGGCGATGTTCCGCGAGGCGCTGGACGGCATTATGGATGTGTCAGAAAAGCGCATGATGGGCGGCATATGCTTTATGATGAGCGGCAWTATGATCGGCGGGGCTGACCGTACCAAAGACGGCGAGCGCCGTTTTATGTTCCGGGTCGGCAAGGGTAATGAAGCCGAAGCACTCGCGCGGCCGGGCGCTACCATTCTGGAGATGGGCGGCAAACGGCTGGGCGGCATGGTTTTTGTGGATGAAGAATACTGCGATGAAGATGCGCTGGCCGACTGGGTGATGCTGGCGCTTTCTTTCGTCAGCACGCTGCCACCGAAAGAAACCNAAAAAAAGAAGCCCGCTAAAAAGAAGAAAACTGCATGACTGGCTCCACAGCGATTTTCACCGATGACACTGTCGCCTTCATACGCTCCCTTGCGGCCAATAACAAACGCGACTGGTTCAAGGAAAACAAAGCCACCTATGAGCGCGACTATAAAGAGCCCGCTGATTTTTTCGGCGCAGTGATGGCAGAACAGTTGGAGACTTTAACCGGGCATACTTACCGCGCCAAAGTGTTCCGCATTTACCGCGATGTACGTTTCTCAAAAGATAAAACGCCCTATAATACGCATCTGCACATCAGCTTTATGCCGGAAGGCGTCGGCGCGTCGCCCGCATGGTATTTTGGGCTAGATACTGACAGGCTCACACTCGGTGTTGGTAGTTTTGACTTGTCAAAGGAACGACTAGAGCGCGTACGCCAACGCATTTTGGCCAATGAAGGCGCCAAATTCGAAATTATGCTGAAAGGGCTTGAAGCCAAAGGCCTGCGGCTTGGTGACCCCGCCCTTAAACGCGTACCGCGCGGCTACGATGCAGATCACCCGCGCGCGCARCTGCTGCGCCACAAAAGCYTAACCGTTTGGCATGATTTCAAAGATACATCSGCCGCAACCACTGCCAACACGGTGAATGATTGTTTGCATACATTCAAAACCATGATGCCGCTTTTTAACTGGTTGATGGCACTGTAGGAAACCGGGCCCCACCATTTGGCAAAGCCCGGCGATCATTCACTTGCTGCTACAAGGGCATATCAACGGATAGTTTGTAGTGTCGGCCACCGTTGGCACCCCGAGGAAATCATTCAGCACCGATTCAGCGGTGCAGAACGCGCCCTCAACCCACGCCTGATCATTCGAGAAAGCCGAGCCCAAAAGGAAAACCTGCGCCCCTGTACCTGCCAGTTTCGCTGGTGCCCTGATGGTTTGCATTACATCGCAAATATCATAGTGCGCAGCCCAAGCATGATACCCAGCGTAGAAGGGTTTAAGTCCCCAATCCATAAACACTGTCTCCAGCGGTTCAGGAATTTCCGCCTGCTGAATACCCACGCCGCAATGAACTTTTGTAAGCTCTGCTCGCAGCATATTGACCATGCTTTCTGGCGCTTTCTGTGGGCCCTTTAGCGGCTGGATATTGTCTTTCCATGYGATAGTTTGGCGGGTATCGACCGACAGCTGCATTTCTTCCCAAAAACGCGTAAAGCGCATGTCGTCGTATGAGGCAAGAAGGCCATACACCGGCTTGCTGGCAACTTCTGCATTATCACCGAAATAGTAGACTTGGCGCAGGGGGATATCTGTGATGGTTGGCCCAAAGATATTTTTATCACCCGCTTCATTCGTTAATTTAGGCGCGAATTCTKCTTCCTTCCACCACGGCCGATCAAAGAACATCGCCACTTTAAAGGACGGCTGCGCCAACACTGCACCCAGATAATTCTGCACATCCGGATTATTGAGAATATCTACCGCATTTGGTGATAGCTCCCGGTACTGAGTTGCCTCCGCAACTAACTTCACTGATTCTGGAGGCATGGCAAGGAAGGCAAAATCAGTTTGACTAGGGAAACCGTCCGATTTATTTGGCGTGCTGGCGGAGGCCGTCTGAAAAAACGTTGAAGGCCCCTCAACCCAAATCGAAAGCAGTCGTTTTTCCTGCGTTAAAGTGAAGCTAACACCCATTCTTTCTGCAGCTTGTTTAGTTTGCTGATAAAGTTCGTAGAACAGGTGGGAATAGCCTGATGACAATGTTTTAAAAGTGCCGCCTGGCGCAAACTCACCGTTATAAACCGCTGCGTTTGCAGCATTCCAATTGATGGTGTTGGAAGCGTAGCCGCCTGCGTCAGCCGCATATTGGTAGGCCTCGTTGCCAACRGCGTCGTAAAATACATTCCAGTAGCCCAAGTTGCTAACAAKTTCRCCGCCTTTRTAAACGGACGAGCCTTCGGGCAAAGAGGCWCCGTAATCAGCWGGCAACGTACCACTGCTATAAAACTCGCACTGTTCAGCACGGGTTTTAATTTTGCTGCCCTTGGTCATAAAACCAGAAACATCGCCAAAAAGCACCGTCGCGGTATCGCCACGGTAAGGCGTGTTATAGGGCGCTGTGATGCTGCCATCTTTTATTTCATTCTGATAAAAATGCTCACCGCGCAGAAAAAATAACGGGTCTGTTGTTGTATTGAAATCAATCACCAGACTATCCAAACCCAAACTTGTGATCGTTTTGGTTACCAGCTGATGGCCTTCTGCTGTTTCCGGCTTCCACTCAAGGTAGCGCATCCCRCCCAGCTCGATATAACTGTTGTCGTCATCATTTTGGTAACTATAGCTACAGATCCTACCGGCAGGGCGGCGTGTGCCGCTGCCTGGGCCATCAAAGGCGTAGTTGCCCCATTCAAATAGCTCAAGCGTGTCGTCCTGCTTTATTTTCCCTGACGTGATAAGTCGCCACGCCGTATACAGCCCAGAAGGGCCTGCGCCAAAAATAGTGTAACGCGCCATAATCGTCTCCCATTTGGTTGGAATTGGATAGTACTACCCAGTACACAGAAGACAGTAGGATAGACTTTTTCCTCGTATGTTGTAAATATCCACGTATAGGTTGAGATACATAGGCACTTGCTGATTGCGTTCAGCACTCGTATCTTTCCGCAGAAGTCTGATCCGCCGGTGGGCATAGCGTGCGGTTCGCTTTTTTGAGTAAAAACAAGGGTTTGGGAGCGCAGATTATGACGTGGATCAACACAGTATCTTACGAAGACGCAAAAGGCCGCCTGAAGGCGATTTATGAGCGCATAAAAGGGCCGGATAATAATATCGACAATATTTTAATGTCCCACAGCCTGCGCCCGCATACGCTTGAAGGCCACATGACACTCTATAAATATGTGCTGCACCACCCCTCAAACACGCTGCCAAAATGGCTKCTKGAAGCRATCGGYACCTATGTYAGCATGCTGAATGYGTGTGAYTATTGTATTGAGCATCATTTTGCGGGGCTTGAGCGCCTGCTTGCGGATGATACACGGTCAGCCGCTATTCGTTCAGCGCTGGAGGCTGGAAACCCAGCTCTAGCTGCTGCTGAAAAGCTCCTTGACGCCCAGCATGTGGCAGCGCTTGACTATGCTGCCAAGCTTACAAAAACACCAACGGCCATAACGCCCGCTGATATCGAGGCTTTGCGCGCCGCAGGTTTTGACGACGGGGAAATTTTAGAGATCAATCAGGTAACGGCCTATTTCGCCTATGCCAACCGCACTGTCTTGGGGCTCGGTGTCAATAAAGAGGGTGACATCATCGGCCTTTCGCCGGGCACAGACAATGATCCAGATAATTGGGGCCATGGTTAGTGGCTACTATAGCTGAAAATCCGGTTACCATTGATCCGTCTATTGCGGCGCTGGGCATGGAAATGCACATTCAAAGCTTTGACATCGCCATCGAGGTGCGCAGCACGCCGCCCGCCTTGATCGAAATGATCGAGGAGGTTTCCGATGACCGAATGCAGGACTTACTTGGCGAAGCAGCCTCAAGCGACCCCGTGATCGCCAAAATACGCGCAGCTTTCAAAACGTGCGGCAAAGACCCTAGCCGCTATCGCCCCTCGTCTGAGGCCCTTACCCGCCGCATTATCGCAGGAAAACCACTGTACCACGTCAATAACGTCGTGGATTGCGGCAACCTGATATCGCTGATGACAGGTATTCCTGTCGGCTGTTACGACGCTACGTGGATAAAAGGTGATTTAACACTGCGCGTCGGCAAGGCTGGTGAAACTTACGAAACCATTGGCCGAGGCTCCCTAAACCTTGAAGGTCTGCCCGTTCTCGCGGATGCCAACGGACCTTTTGGTACGCCCTTTTCAGACAGCGCCCATACCGCCGTGACAGAGACCACTCGAAAAGTAAAATTTATCACTTACGGCCTCAATATCTCAGACACCCTCACCAGCGACGCCACCCACAATGCCCACAGTCTGTTGAGGCGCTTTTGCGCCATTGACTAATCCGTAGGCGATGGTTTTTTCCACGTCACAGGCCTGATCAATATATCGGTATATTAACTTATCGGGCCTAAGGTTAGCCCCACACAGGCTCTTATTCGTTTGAAACAGGCGTTATGAACTTCAATTTTTTCCGTTTTGCAAAACTCATTATCACGGGATTTGTCGGCGTAACTTTTGCGTCCCTGCCTAACGGTGCCTGTGCCCAAGAAAGCGCTGTGGTCACGCTTTATACCGAAGAGTTTAGGCCCTATAATTTCACGGACGAAAACGGCAAAATCAGAGGAACAGCTACCGCGATCGTGAAGCGCATCATGGAGGAGACAAAGCTTCCCTACAAAATCCGCTCCCTCCACTGGACGCGTACCGTGCGCGAAGCAGGGCTGGACAAACGCGGCCTGATTTTCAGCCTGTTTCGCTCTGAGGAACGGGAGAGCAAATTCCACTGGCTTGCTGCTGTTGCCCGGCCAGACTTTCGGCTGTTCGCCCGCACCGACGACATGCGAACGGTTACCACCGCGCTTATCAAAGCAGGCACTTTCTCTGCAGTCTGCGTCATCGCCACCGCCAGCTGCCATATGTTACGAAAGGCCGGTTTCCCAGAAGAGAAACTCTTTAAAATCGCGCAGGGTGTGGGCGTCTCAACCACCGGTTTACTCGAGTATGGGCGCGTCGATTTTTATTCAGCCGACCTCAAAGCCCATCGCTTTAGAAAAGGGGAGGCAGGTTTTACCGAAGGTGCGTCTAAACCAGTGCTGCGTATCGGTAGTGACATTGTCTTTTATTTAGCGGCCGGCCGTCATGTGGACAAAACGCTGATCGCGAAAATCAGATCTGCCACGGCCACCCTAAAAGCTGCTGGTGAATTAAGCCCCGACCTACTTCCCGGAAAATAGCTACGCCCTCAAAGTATCTTAACCAAATGACCGCATACTTACCGGCAAGCCAGCACGCCTCCCGTAGGCACAAATGTCAGGATACAAACGGTCTGCCTATGCGTCACCAACTATCGGTATTTTTGGTGGTTTCCATTCTGTGTTTGGCATTTGCCTGCCGGGCCAATGGTGCTGAACCAGTCACGCTATACACCGAAAACCTACGGCCTTATATCTATCAAAACAAAGACGGTCGCATAGCAGGTACATCTGTTGCTAAGGTTCGAAAGATAATGGTGGAAGCCGGCCTCGACTATACGATCCGCGTTCTGCCTTGGCCCCGCGCTTTTCGTGAGGCAAACATCAATAAGAACAGCCTGATATTTAACCTCTCACGCACTCAGTCTCGCGAAAAAATGTTTCACTGGGTCGCCTTGTTATCCGTGCCCGAATTTTATTTGTTTGGCCACAAGGATGAAAAACGCCCAGTCACCTTCGAAGCAATTAGGAACGGTGTTTTCACCGCCGTATGCACCCAAAACGATACGTCTTGTGCTGTAATGCTTAAGGCCGGATTTCCGCCAGATAAGCTCCTGAAAAGCGGCGCTGTGGGTACAGAAGAAAAAATGGTGAAACGCAGGCGCGTAGACTTTTATTTAGCCGAAATTCACCGCAACAAGTACCGGCTTAGGAAATTGGGGTTAGACCCTACTATCACCAAACCAATGATCAGGGTGGGTACCAATGTAAAATTCTATTTGGCAGCCGGCCTGCAAGTCGACCAGCGCCTAAGGGATGCGGTACGAGCCGCCTCGATGCGTCTCGCAGCACGGGGTGAGTTGATCCAGCAAACGCCGCCCACAGCCGAAGAGTAGCAGTGTTTTAACTATTCACTGATAGGGTCTTGTGACAGAAAGCGCTGACGCCCGAATACAAAACTGGCACATCCAAGGTCCCTAAGTGCATGCAGAAGACAGTTGTTAGTATCATCTCCTTGCTGTTTTACGTGTCTATTTGCACGGGTAATACAGCTGCTTCAGAGACCGTCACACTCTATACCGAAGCATATCCGCCCTATAGCCATATAGGCCAAGACGGTAAGCTTACGGGTATCTCTGTTAATTTGGTGCGCCAAATTATGGCCGAAACTGGTTTGAAATACGAAATACGGCTGATGCCTTGGTCCCGTACACTTCGGGCGGCTGAACACGATACGTACAGCCTGATTTTCAGCCTGTCACGCACAGCACCTAGAGAAGCCAAATTTGACTGGTTGGCCCTGCTCGCTCGCCCTGAGTTTTACCTTTTTGGCCACAAAACAGACGCCCGTACAGTTACGGCAGAAGGGATTCGCGAAGGGTTGTTCACCACTATATGCGTTGAATTTCATTCGTCTTGCTCGATCATGCGCAAAGCCGGCTTCCCGGAAACTAAAATCTTCATGCGCGGGGACGGCGGCGATTCAGAGACTATGGTCGCTCACGGGCGGATCGATCTCTATCTGTCCGACCTGCGCCGCAACCCGTACCGCTTGCGTCAACTTGGCCTTGCGCATGACAGTACCAAACCGATGTTCCCTGTGGCGGGAGAGGTGACTTTCTACTTAGCAGCTGGCTTGCATGTGAGCCAAGGCCTCAGAGACCAMGTTCGAAACGCGGTCCGGCGCATAGAAGAACGAGGCAAGCAAACTAAAGTGCCAAACTAAAAACCCCGGGCCACAGATCGCAGGCCAACAAAAACTTGCGCTAAGGCCCTGTTTTTGGCTAGAAAAGTACTCAACATTTATAGTTTTTTGGGGATCGCTAATGCGTCTTACAGCCATACTGATTTTAAGCGTGTTCATTTCAAGTGCTACTTTTGCAGCGGTACCTGAGCCAGAACTGAACAATAGTACGCTTGTCGCCAAGGTTCATTTCGACCGAACTGCCCGCAAAGGCCAAATGGTCGGTGCCCTTCAAATCAGCATTCGCAACACCTCTAAAAGGCCTATGGCCTCCATATCATTGCTACTCAACCCTGGCCTCCAGTATAGTCGCGTTGAAGGATCCGGACGCAAACAGCTTGAAGTCATAAGCAGTCTTGTCAGTGTTGAAGGGAGCACCCTGTTAGAGCTCAACGCTGCTACCGTRTTRTTCAGYCAACCACTTGCGCCGWCAAARARCCGGGAAGTGGTCATTCATTTCCGCGGCTATATTGAAGACCTTTCCTGGACGGGCCTCGACGGCATTAAAGAAACGCTGCACCCAGATTTCGCGATGATCAGGGCAGAAAGTTTCTCTTACCCAATATTTGCAGCACCAAACATGGCCAGCATACGGCGCGCGTGGAACAGCAARCCCTACCAGCAAGTCGTTTTCCTTGAGATACCCGGCGGCAACACACTGCGGGGCTCACTGTCGGTGGCCGAGACGAGCGTCGCAGGCGGCAAAACAAACTTCGAGCTTAGTAGCTCACGGCTTAGCAAACCCGCGGTAATTGCCATTGGCAACTATGCTGACCTTAAAGGCGGGATGGTTTCGGTGTCGCGTCTCGACGCGACCGAGGCAGAAGCCAGGGTAGTGCTGGAAAAAGCCAATGCATACGGCGAGAAAATTCGCAGCCTAATCGGTGCGCCCAACAAGTCCGCGGCTATTTCAATCATTGAGGTGCCGGTGGGTTACAGAGATATGGTCACTACTGGGGCCATTTTTCGCGGGCCCTCCTTTTTCGCTGCGCCAGAGATCGGCTCGGATATTCAAGCAGAGTTTTTTGAGCTCTGGCGTCTCAACACCCGCAATCAAACTG
>JAESRJ010000032.1 GCA_016764715.1 Kordiimonadaceae bacterium
TTGATGGGTCTACACTGCGTGGGGGGTTTTCCAAGCCGCGTAAAACAGCAGGGCGCTCGCCGATTTCGTCCATCCAACGCTTAAGGTTAGGCAAGCCGTCCAGCGGTACACCCGCCCAGTCGTACGCGCGAACCCAAGGCCAACTGGCAATATCCGCAATCGAATACTCATCCCCCGCCAAATAGGGGGCCTCGCCAAGGCGCGTATCCAGCACTTCGTACAAGCGGCGTGTTTCGTTTTGGTAGCGGTCAATCACACTTTGGATTTTTTCAGGGAAATAACGGACAAACACATGCGCCTGCCCTTGCATTGGTCCCAAGCCGCCCATCTGAAACATCAGCCACTGCATCGCCACTGATCTTCCTTTCGCATCAGCAGGAATAAGCTTGCCGGTTTTATCTGCCAAATACTGGAGAATCGCCCCCGACTCGAAAACTACAAAGTCATCATTACCGTGATCAACGATCGCCGGGATGCGGCCGTTGGGGTTGATCCTCAGAAACCAGTCGGACTTTTGTGCCTTGGCGCCAAGATCAAGCTGAACAAGGTTATAGCCAAGGCCCATTTCTTCTAACGCGATAGAGACCTTGTACCCGTTCGGTGTTGCTGCAGTGTAAAGCGAAATCATAGTGTTTTCCCGCTGTAAGAATTCTAAAGACTAAATTTGGTGCAGCCTACTGGGATTTCCAGCTCTTGCCCTATCACCTTTATGTGCAAACCAAGGGCCTACTATGCGGCCAACAAAAAAAAGCGGACAAAAGCCTTAGCTTTCATCCGCAAATCTATTAGTGCGCTGCCCTGCGGGCTTATCGGTTCATGCGGCCTTCAATCAAGTCGTCGACCACGCTTGGATCTGCAAGCGTTGACGTATCGCCCAGATTACCAAACTCATTCTCGGCAATTTTGCGTAGAATGCGGCGCATAATTTTACCGGATCTGGTTTTAGGCAAACCCGGTGCAAACTGGATAAGRTCMGGYGTCGCAATGGGGCCAATTTCTTTGCGYACCCATTTTACTAGGTCTTTGCGCAGCTCTTCCGAAGGCTCGGTGCCCACKGGCGGGGTTACATAAGCGTAAATTCCCTGGCCTTTTATATCGTGCGGATATCCAACCACAGCTGCCTCAGAAACGCCCACGTGCGATACAAGCGCCGATTCGACCTCTGCCGTGCCCATRCGGTGCCCGGACACGTTAATCACGTCGTCAACCCGGCCTGTGATCCAGTAATAGCCGTCCTCRTCGCGCCKRCAGCCATCACCTGTGAAATACATRCCTTCRTAGGTCGCGAAATACGTTTGTTTGAAACGTTCATGATCCCCGTAAACTGTGCGCATCTGGCCGGGCCAACTATCGGTGATCACCAGATTTCCTGATGCGGCACCTTCAAGAAAATTACCGTCTGCATCAACCAGTTCTGGCTTCACGCCAAACAGGGGCCGTGTGGCTGAACCGGGCTTCAAAGCAGTAGCACCGGGCAGCGGTGCGATCATTGCGCCGCCGGTTTCCGTTTGCCACCAAGTATCAACGATGGGGCAGCGTTCTTTGCCAACAACTTTATGGTACCAAAGCCAAGCTTCCGGGTTAATTGGCTCRCCCACAGATCCCAGCAAGCGGAGCGATGATAGGTCATGCCTATTAACGGGGTCATCACCTTCTCGCATCAGGGCCCGYAAAGCTGTAGGGGCCGTGTAGAAGATATTCACTTTATGTTTATCACACACCTGCCAAAAGCGACCAGCATCCGGGTAGGTTGGCACGCCTTCGAAGATGAGCGTGGTGGCACCGTTGGCAAGCGGGCCGTATACAATATAGCTATGCCCTGTGACCCAGCCCACATCTGCCGTGCACCAGTAGACATCGCCCTTGCGATAATCGAATACATATTCGTGGGTCATTGAGACCCAAACCATGTAGCCGCCAGTGGTATGCAGCACGCCTTTTGGCTGGCCTGTAGACCCAGACGTGTACAGAATGAACATCGGATCTTCGGCGTTCATTTCTTCCGGCTCGCAGTCCGCAGATACCGCGTCCGCCGCCTCGTGGTACCAGACGTCTCGGCCTTCAACCCACCCGACAGTGCCGCCAGTGCGGCGCACGACGATAACTTTTTTGACATCAGGGCACTGCTCCAGCGCCTTGTCCACGTTGGCTTTCAGCGGGATGGCCTTTGAACCGCGYAGGCCTTCGTCTGCGGTGATAACAAAATCACTTTCACAATTGATAATACGACCCGCAAGGGCATCAGGCGAAAAGCCACCAAACACCACAGAGTGCACCGCGCCGATGCGCGCACACGCAAGCATGGCATATACGGCCTCAAGGATCATCGGCATATAAAGCGTCACTCTGTCGCCTTTTCTCACGCCTTGAGCCCGCAGCACATTACCAAACTTGCTGACAGCCACATGAAGTTCAGCAAACGTTACGTTTTGGCTGTCGTTTGGGTCATCGCCCTCCCAGATCAGTGCAACATCGTCAGCGCGTTCCGGCAAGTGTCGGTCGACACAATTCACGCAGGCATTCAGGGTTCCGTCTTCAAACCATTTGATGGAGACGTCGCCGGTAAAGTCGGTGTTTTTGACAATGCTGAACGGCTTCATCCAGTCCAGCCGCATGGCTTCGTCTTTCCARAATTTCTCTGGCTCATCAATGGACCGCTGATACATCTCAAGATATTGTTCGTTGGTACAGTGCGTGCCCTCAATGGCAGACGCCATCACAGGAAAGGTTTGTGCTTCACTCATCTCATTTCTCCAAACTACGGAAATTGCCCTCCCGGCACAGTATTAGCCGCAAGCAAATATCCAAAGGGCGGGCACCCAATATGAACTGGCGGCGATCATGCCGCGTTGGCTGCAGCGTTGCAAGCCTTGCTATCTCTGCACCGCCGTGATATCGGCATTTTCACCCTATAAAAGTCAGTTCAAGCCGAATAATGAGCCTTATGAATAACGCATCCACAAAAGGTTTTGTCGCCGTTATTGGCGGCGCAATAGCCATTGGCACAGCCGCCATATTTATGCGGTATGCGGATCAGGTTAGCCCTACGGCTTCCGCCTTCTGGCGTGTGACACTAGCGTTGCCTCTCTTATACATCTGGCTACGGTTCGACAAAAAGAGCCAAAAACAGCTAACTACTATCCCCAAGCGAACCATATTGGTTGCCGTCACTGTGGTTGGGTTTTGGTTTTCTGTGGATCTATTTTTCTGGCACTGGTCAGTAGACGAAACCACCGTAGCGAATGCGACCCTGCTCGCAAATATGGCCACCATATTTGTGGCGCTCATCGGATTTGTTTTCTTCGGCGAACGCTTTGGCCGCCGCTTTGTGGGCGGGCTGGTTCTTTCTGTCTTCGGCGCAATCGCTCTGGTCGGGCAGTCGGCGCAATTTAGTCCTGAAAACCTATTTGGCGACCTATTGGCACTCGCCACTGCGGTGTCTTATGCTGGCTACATAATATATGCCGCCAAAGTACGCGGCTCCCTCACCACGGCAATGGTGATGTTTGGCTCTGCGGTTACAACGGCAGTTTTCCTGTTGCCTATTGCCCTGCTGCAAGAAGGCGCTCTATTCCCAACGGATTTAGAGGGCTGGCTACCGCTTTTAGGCTTGGCCTGGATAGCTCACGTACTAGGGCAAAGCTTGATTATATACGGCCTAGCYCATATCCCAGCAGCGYTAGGGTCCGTGACACTTTTAACCCAGCCAGTGGTTTCTGCTATCCTTGCTTGGTGGCTTTTCAGCGAGGCTCTTGGCCTTGGCCATTTGATAGGGGCTATCCTTATATTTGGCGGCATTGCGCTGGCAAAGTCAGGCAGTAAAAAAGAAAAAAGCCCGCAACCTCGCAAGGCTACAGGCTAATTCTTCAAATTTGTCCGCGAAAAAGGTTCGAAAAAACGAGGCCTTTGCCCTACCAGTCAGACATCATTGACGGGCCGCCAGATTTTTTGTTGGCAACAATTCGCCAGAGTTTCAAATCACCGGATTCCATCAGCTTCTTGCGGCGCGTCCAAAACTCGGCTTCCCGCATCAGCGTCTGAATCATCATCGCGCCGTCTTCACGCTTGGCAAGTTTAGCCGCCACTTCATCTGCACCGGCCCAGGCCTTATTGATCATTTCCACATATTGGCGGGATACATCTTCAGACACACGCACCTGCATGCGGTTATTTTTCAAAATATCGACGAGATCATCTGATAACACCGCATAAGGCTTGTGTCGCTCACCAGCAACCCATTCCTTGTAGCTTGCTTTACCGATCACAGCGTCCGACCCGATAACATATTCAGTCATCAAAAATAGGCCGCCTGGCTTTAGCTTGTCTTCAATGTGGGCGACCATTGCATTTTTATCCTGAATGGTAAAAAGCGCTTCTTTAGAGATCGCCCTATCATATTTGCGGCTAAAGCCTTCAAAACCCTCAATTTCGTATGTCTCAAGAACGGCTTTCTTTTCCAAGCCCGCCATTTTCGACAGTTTACGGCCTTTATCAACCAGCGCCTGAGATTGCTCATACCCGGTAATCCACACGCCAAAGCGGTCAACAAGCACGCGTGCTGGGCCGCCAAGGCCTGCACCAATTTGCAGCATGGACATTTCAGGGCTAAGGGCCAGAAGTTTCGACAGCGAAATGATATAATCTGGGCCTCCGGGGCCACAGAAGCCTTTGCCCCAAATATACTGGGCAATATCAACAGTTGCAGCGTCCCAAGGATCTAGCTTATCCGGGTCAATCTGCTCAACTTCTTTCTCAGGTTCTGGTTCTACGGCCTCGATAGGCATACGGTCCCGCATGCGGTCCTTGATGTCGTCGGTATCATACCCTTCCCACCAAGCCTTCAAGCGAAGTCCAAGACCCATCTTAGGGTCGTTCTTTTTTATCTTCTTTTTAGCTGCCACTCTTGCTACCCATACACACCATTACTGTAGGTCCCCACCCACTTCACTCCCATATATACGACATGAAAGCCGAACAGGATTATTTTTCAAGCACTGAATAATGTATTTCACTCCGATTCGGCTGATCTATGACCTTAAAGTCGCACCTACTGCCTTGTTTGCAGCAGCAACAACCTTAGCAGAAATGGCCTCAATGTCTTGGTCTGCAAAGGTTTCAGCTTTTGGCTCAAGCGTTACTGACACGGCAATCGATTTTTGCCCCTCAGGAACGCCCTTCCCCTCGTATACATCAAAAACATTAACATCGGCAATATGTTGCTTGTCTGCGCTGCGCACTGCGCGAATCAGGTCAGCTACTTTCTGGCTCCCATCCAACAGGAAAGCAAAGTCGCGTTCAACCGATTGAAGGTTCGATATTTCGAGAGCCCCCTTTGCCGCAGACTTGCCGCGCTTGGCCGGAACTTTATCGACAAAAACCTCAAAGCCGACAACAGGCCCGTCCACATCAAGGGCTTTAAGCGTGTTGGGGTGCAATTCACCAAAGTTTGCTAGAATGTTCTTTGGGCCAAGCCGCAATGTGCCAGACCTGCCAGGGTGATAATGGGAAGGTGCTTCGGCAAACACCTGCAGATTAGCGGTCGGTGCGCCTGCTGCTTCAAGAGCAGCAAGAGCATCTCGTTTAGCGTCAAACACTGTTACGTGTTCTGACGCACCAGCCCAGTGGCGTCCAAAAAGTTTGCCAGTGCGGATGCCGGTCGCCATCAACTGCTGGCCATTTTCTTCCGCATTTTCATATATTGGGCCCACTTCAAAGAGGGCAACGTCTGCAGTACCGCGGTCTTTATTGCGCTGCGCGGCCATCATCAGATTTGGTAGAATACTGGGCCGCATACAGTCTAGGTCGCTAGAGATCGGATTATCCACAATCAAATCTTCGCCGCCACCGCCAAATACTTCTGCTTGGGCACGCGGCATAAATGAAGGAGTTACTGCCTCAAACATCCCAGCATTTGCAAGCTGCCGGCGCACTGCGCGCGCACGTTTCTGTCGCGGGCTTAGTGTAGTACCAGCTTTATGATCAAGCACAGGCAAGCGCACGGACGGGATATTATCATAGCCGTGGATACGCAGCACTTCTTCAACGATATCCGCTTCCCCAATAATGTCGCAGCGCCAGCTCGGCACTGTCACCGTATAAGGGTCCGACCCTGTTACAGAAAAACCAAGGCGTTCAATGATCGCAATGCTTTTTTCTGCTACAAGCTCCACACCGCCAAGAGTTTTGACTCGTTCTGAACGGAAGGGCACTGTTCGTGTCCAAACAGGGTCATCACCCGCCTGGAAAACGTGGCTGGCCTTGCCGCCACATAGATCAAGGATCATCTGTGAGGCAATTTCCATACCCCGTGCTGCAAAAAGTGGATCAACTCCGCGTTCGAACCTATAACGTGCATCAGTAATAATGCCGTGGTCGCGGCCGGTAAAGGCCGTGCGAATAGGGTCAAACAGCGCCACTTCAAGAATTACATCCGTCGTGTCGTCACCGCAACCCGTAGGTACCGCACCGATTACGCCGCCAAACCCTTGCGCGCCGCTATCGTCGGCAATAACCGTTTCGCTGCCATTTGCTTCATAGTCTTTGTCATCAAGCGCAGTGAATTTTTCACCCGGCTTTGCCAAACGCGCGACCAAATTACCCTTCAGTTTCGCTGCATCATAAACGTGCAGCGGGCGACCATGTTCAACAGACATATAGTTGGTAATATCAACCAGCGCTGAGATAGGGCGAAGGCCCACAGCACGCAATCTGTCCTGCAGCCACTGCGGGCTCGGGCCATTTTTCACGCCCATGAATTTGCGGCCAAGGAAAAGGCTGCAAGCGTCGGCATCATCTTCAACCAAATCGATCGAAACCGATACATCGCTGTCGAATAAGCCTTTTACCACAACAGCAGACACCGGTTTCAGTTTTCCAACACCAGCAGCCGCCAAATCACGTGCAATGCCGTAGATACCCAGGCAATCCTGCCGGTTCGGTGTGATGGCAACCTCGATAACCGGGTCGTCAAGCTGTGCATAATCAACATATTTGGTGCCAACCACAGCGTCCGAAGGCAATTCTATAATACCGTCATGGTCCTCACCGATCTCCAGCTCTTGAGCGGAACACATCATGCCAATGCTTTCAACGCCGCGAATTTTGGCCTTTTTGAGCGTGATGTCTAAGCCCGGCACATAATCACCCGGCTGGCCAAGTACCACTTTAATGCCTGCGCGCGCGTTCGGTGCACCACAAACGATCTGCAATTCTTTGGTGCCGTCTGTCACTTTACACACCCGCAGCTTATCAGCATCAGGATGCTTTTCCGCCGATAGCACTTCAGCCACCACAAACGGTGCTAAGCGGTCCGCTGGGTTTTCGACGCCTTCAACTTCAAGGCCCACCGAGTTCAGTGTATCAAGGATTGTTTTCAGGCTTGCATCTGTTTCCAGATGATCTTTAAGCCAGCTTACGGGGAATTTCATCGGCTGAGCCCTCCTGCGATCGTCGGTAAGTTAAGGGCACTGAAGCCGTAATGTTTGAGCCAGCGTACGTCGCCGTCAAAGAAAGCGCGCAGATCGCTCATGCCGTATTTAAGCATTGCCAAGCGGTCAATACCACAACCAAAGGCAAAGCCCTGATAAACGTCGGGATCAAGATTGCAGGCCTTAAGCACGTTGGTATGCACCATGCCTGAACCGAGGATCTCCAACCAGTCGTTGCCGTCGCCAATTTTCACGGTGCCGTCGCCGAACGTGCACTGCACGTCAACTTCCATCGATGGTTCAGTGAACGGAAAATACGACGGCCGCAGCCGCAACGTCACATTATCCACTTCAAAGAAGGCCTTCAGGAAGGCTTCAAGCGTGCCTTTCAGATGGCCCAGATGGATATCCTTGTCGATCACCAAGCCTTCAACCTGGTGGAACATAGGCGTGTGGGTGGCATCGCTGTCTGATCGGTAAGTCCGGCCAGGGGCAATGATGCGGATCGGCGGCTCTTTCGACATCATCGTGCGTATCTGAACGGGACTTGTATGTGTGCGCAGCACTTTACGGTCGCCGTTTGCGTCTGGCTTCAAGTAGAAAGTATCATGCATTTGGCGTGCAGGATGCTCTTCCGGGATATTAAGCGCTGAGAAATTGTAGAAATCAGTTTCAAGGTCYGGGCCTTCAGCCACATCAAAACCGAGGTTGGCAAAAATCTCAGCGATTTCGTCCATCACTTGGCTGATCGGGTGGACGCGGCCTTGCGGGTGTTCGCGCACCGGCAGGGTTACATCTAGGCGTTCATCACGAAGGCGCGCATCAAGCGCTTCTACCTCGAGCGTGCTTTTCCGCTCAGCAATGATCGATGCAACATCGTTTTTCAGGCCGTTGAGGGCCGGGCCCATCACTTTGCGCTCATCCGGGCTCATACCGCCCATCCCYTTCATCARGGARGAGACRCTGCCTTTTTTRCCRAGKGTKGCKACACGGATRCTCTCAAGCCCYGCAAGGTCACCRGCTGAGCYAACTTGCGCCGTGATATCCGCGCGGAGGGTAGAAATCTGTTCCTGCATTTTTCTTCCAGTTACTAAATCGCCAAAAAATTTAGTTCAAAGCCAAAACTTTATTCAAAACCAAAACTTGTTTTAACCATAGAAAAGGGACCTCACCAAATTGGTCAGGCCCCTTCTATATAACTTGGTTGCTTGCGCAAACTAGCCTATTTTTGGCCAGCCTAYTTTTGGACCMKAAGGCCCWMTTTAAGCTTACTTAGAAAGAGCGGCCTTAGCCTGTTCTACTAAGCTTGCAAAAGCAGCTTGTTCGTTAATCGCCAGATCGCTCAACACTTTACGATCAAGCTCAATACCAGCGAGCTTGAGGCCRTGCATGAACTGAGCGTATTTCAAACCAAAGGCACGCGCACCAGCRTTGATCCGCACGATCCAAAGAGCGCGGAAATTGCGCTTGTTGGCCTTGCGGTCACGGTATGCGTACTGGCCTGCYTTTTCGACAGCCTGACGAGCAGTTTTAATAGTATTTTTACGACGGCCTCGGTAGCCTTTAGCTTCCGCGAGAACCTTCTTATGACGAGCATGCGATGTTACACCGCGCTTAACACGAGCCATTATATATCTCCTTAACCTTGGTTGTCCGAAGGGGCGTTAGCCGTACGGCATGAACTTTTTAATAATCCTAGCATCACAGTCCTTGAGAATTGTTGTGCCACGAAGGTTACGGATCTGCTTGTTAGTACGCTTGATCATACCGTGCTGTTTACCAGCCTGGTTGGCGCGYACTTTACCTGAAGCGGTTAAGCTGAAGCGTTTTTTGACGCTCGATTTAGTCTTCATCTTGGGCATTTTCAGTCCTTACATATGCAAAGAGTGTACAATYAGAATCACAACGGCAGCCCATTACCTCAGCCGGGCGATTCAACGAAGAGCGCTRTATAACGCTGTSACCTTCACTTTGCAAGCKGTTTAARCATSCGMRCMTTAATGAGCAAACTCCYYSGTTTTGACGMACTRNTWCCNTATTTGCSATKRTTGTCTGATGACCGTAGAAATTATAAAGAAAATACAAGCCACCTTCCCGCTGATTTACTTTAAAGCGCACCGGCGGCACCACCCTACAGGCAAAGGCAGTGAGCAGCTTTCCCAGGCGGATTACCAATTGTTGGTTCATGTTTCAGCCCTAGGGGCAACCGGCACGATTGAGCTGGCGGACCACTTGCACCTCAGTGCGTCAACAGTTTCTGAACGCTTGAGTTATCTTGTGGGCCTTGGTCTTATCAGCAAAAAGCAGGGCGACACTGACAAGCGGCGATTTCGCTTTCGCTTAACAACCGAAGGATCACAGCGAGTCTCAACCGATTCGGTTCTGGAATACGACAAGCTTGAAGAAATAATCGGCGCTTTAACCGAAAACGAAGCTGTCGTTGTTGGCCAGGCTTTTGATYTGTTGAAACGCGCCGTAACCGCAAATAACACTGAGMGCTAGCGGAGAAARRCCTTAAGCCATGAAAAAAACTCTAGCAATAATCRCGGTCCTACTCGTTGGTTCTCTGGTGCTGATATGGGTCGCAGGATCAAACTTGCCACCCTCTCATTCTGCCTCTGTATCGCGGATCATTGTGGCCGAACCCCAGCAAGCTTTTGATACGCTGATTGATTTCAAAGGCTATGCACGCTGGTTAACTGGCGTTGAAAAAGTGTCTATGGACTGGTCGSCNRCSASRAMKCGKTACACYCTKACCGATTCGGRYGGYSCYGTWACMTAYRARGTRATAGAAYTSMWGGCACCKACCACSCTGAAAACACTGATCATCAGCAAGGATATGCCCTACGGTGGCAGCTGGCTGTTCACAGTTGAAAGCCAACCCGTGGAAGGCGACAGGAACGTCACCCGTGTCACTATTCAGGAAGAAGGCGAGATTTATAACCCGGCATTTCGATTTTTTGCCTTCTACAGCTTTGGCTATACAAGCTCGATGGAGAGCTTCCTTAGAGACCTTTCCTCTGAACTTGAGAGACCGGGGAAAACCGACTTGCGCTGACGCCAACCCTGCGTGCTGATCCTTCCGAAAACCTAGCTCTCTTTCGCATATTCCACTTTCGCAACTTCTGACGTGGGTTCAGCTGCCTTCCTGAACGGCAGTGCCAATACCTTCAGYGCCTCGAAGCTTTCTGGATAGTCAGCTGGGTTTTCTACGCCCAGCCGCGCGGGGTTCACGCCCGGCCGGTAGACGAAGGTGCCAAACACCTGGTCCCAAAACACCAGAAGCGAGCCATAATTTTTACTCTCATCCAAAGCAGCGCTGTGGTGATAGCGGTGGAGCTCAGTACCGACGAAGAAATAATTGAGCCATCCGGCACGGATCTCGACATTATAGTGCGACAATAAGCCGTGCAGCCCGCGAAAACTGAACCATACCATCACTGCCTCAGCACTTGTGCCGAGAAGCCACGTCGAAAGCGGCACGAACCACAGCACCATCAGGAAATTGAGCGGATGGCCCACGGTGTGCATCACCATATACACCCGGTCAGGAAGGTGGTGCGCCACGTGGATTTTCCAGAGTTTTTCGCCTATCCAGCCTTTGCCTTCATGGCAAACACGGTGGACCCAATATTGCAAAAACTCATAAACAAGCGCCGCAGCGATGATCTCGGCCCACAGCGGTGCCCCAGCCAGAAGCCCCGGGTTATCTGCCGCCAGGTCAATTGTTATCAGCGCCACGGCAAAGCCAAAGGCTCTCAGCGTTAGAAAATTCACCAGGCCAAATTTGACATCCCGCCACAGGTTCTTCCAGTTAATCGCCCACTCGCGCTTGCACGGGAACGCTAGTTCAATGCCTTGCAAAAGCACAAACCGACCCGCAGCGATTGTAATAAAAGTGCCGGTCAGCGTATAATTCTTGGTGATGCCGTTCCAGGCGAGGAAACCCGTCCCGAGTAATAGTAGAGGATAGAGGCCATACGTGATGGTGCGGTTGATCGCTTGCATGTCATGACTGCCTTTTGTTGTTGTTCAAAAAGCATATCAAGGCTGCCCGCCCGAAACTTACCAATTCTTGCTGCATTTACCCTGCAGGCGAAAAAAGACCCCGATTAGGTTTTACGCGCCACAATATAGCGGCTCATATGGGTTTTTGGGTAATTCCCACTTTCCAATATTTTGAAGCCGCCGCCTTCGATCAGGTTTTCCAGCGCGCTCACTTCCATAAAATTCACATAAGGCGCTTTGCCGAAAAATTGCATCACCGGCAGCAGCATCTTTAACAGACGCCATTTCAGCGGTGTATCGGGGCCAAATTTACAAACGGTTTTGGAAATGAAAACGCCGCCAGGCTTTACCAAAGCGCCGATGGATTTCATGGCTGCGGCCGGGTCTTCCAAGAGATGCAGCATATTGAAAGCCAGAACAGCGTCGTAAGAGCCTGCCTTTAGCGCARGGTCGAGAACATCTGCATGCATAAAATCAAGGTTGGGTATCTTTTGCTCACGCGCTCCGCGTTCGCCGATCTCAATCATTTTTCCGGATAGATCACTGGCAGTATATTGCCCTACATGTTCCGCCAACAGCAGCGCGGTTGAACCCGTGCCGCAGCCAACTTCAAGAACATGATCATTTGTAGTGAGGTATCCCTGCGTTTTGGTCAGCGTGAGCTGATAGCCTTTGTGGTCCGGAATTGCGGCCTCCGAATATTTCTTTGACATCTTATCCCAAAAAACCGTCGCGTTTTGCATTCTTATTCTCCTTTTTCTTATGCATACCTAAATATCAACGACGATAAAATTGCTTAAATTTGATCAATTGATATACAAATATGCATGAATTGGAATTCAGTAGCTTTTGATTGGAATCAGGCACGGGCCTTTTTGGCGACTGTGGAAGAGGGCTCACTGTCCGCTGCAGCCCGCAAACTTGGCTTAACTCAGCCAACGCTGGGCAGGCATGTCGCGGCGTTAGAGGCCGACTTAGACGTCGTATTGTTTGAGCATGTTGGCCGGTCGCTTATTCTCACGCCTTCAGGGCTAGAGCTGGTCGATCAYGTAAAGGCGATGTTTGACGCCGCTGCACGGGTATCCTTAACCGCTTCGGGGCAATCTCAGGCGGTAGAGGGGAAGRTATGCATCACGGCAGCCGATGYAATGTCTGCCCATATTCTGCCTGCGGCCTTGGTTCAGCTCAGAAAGATCGCGCCGCGGCTTGAAATTGAAGTGCTGGCGACCAACGACATACGCGACCTACAGTTACGTGAAGCCGACATAGCCATCAGGCACGTGCAGCCTGACCAGCCTAACTTGATCGCTAAATTGATCGGCGAAGGTAGTGCTCACTTTTATGCCTCGAAAGCCTACTTGGATAAACATGGGCGTCCGGCTTGCAAAAGTGATTTGTGCAAGCATGATTTTGTGGGGTTTGGTGACAATGAAACCCTGATTGCAACACTCAACCAGATGGGGCTTGCCCTAACACCAGAGAACTTTCGTGTGGGATCTGCCAGTGGCCTGGTCGCCTGGGAGATAGCGCGCGGCGGGCTGGGTATTACCATCACCATGGACAAAGTCGGCGACGCCTATGATGACATGGAACGTGTACTGCCCGAAATTGGCCCGATGCTTTTCCCTATATGGCTAACGGTACATAAGGAAATCCACACCAGCCGCCGCATACGAGTGGTATATGATCTGCTATCTTATTATTTGAAAAAGCACGCGATTTAGCCGCTTCGCCGCTCTTCAATCCCGGTAACCACCGAAAAGCTCCTTACTTGCGGGTTAGGCAGCCGAAAACGGTTCTTTCGCTGCTAAAATAATCAAACCCGTCCGCCACTGCGGGCAATTTTACCCGCTCATAAAATGTTGTAGAGGCCACTTTGTAGCGGGACGGTTCAATATCGCGCTGAAAGGTTTTGAACATCGTATCCGTCATTGCATCAAAATCACCAGTAACCAACTGCTGATGATAATAACCGCTTCTTAATTCAAGTATATCGCCGCGCGATCCCGCAGCCATATTTTCGTCGAGCGCTATATGGAGCCTCAGGCTGTCGCGGTCCGCTTGGAAGGGTCCTTCGGTATAGATCGTAAGCCCGTGGCTAATCCGCCCGGCATTCTCAGTGATCAGTGTTTTGTAGGCATCGTTCAAGGCTTCTTCCTGCATCAGCAGCCGCACGGCTTTTAGGCGTTTCAAAGCCATATGATTGAGCACAATTTTGCGCGGCGCAAAGCTCTCACCGTCCTCCAAACTGGCCCAATGCTTTTCTAGTCGCTCCCTGTGCGCTTCGCGCTGCGTGTCGCGGAAGGCACGCGGTGCCACCTTAAAGTTAGCCTTAAACGCCCGCGTAAATGCAGCGGGCGACGAAAAACCGTACTCGAAAGCCAGCTCGGTAAGACCCAGGTCTTTACGTATCACCATCATATGCGCCACATGCTCCAGCCGCACGCGGTCAACGTAGGCTTTGGGCGTCTCGCCCTGCTCAGCTTTGAATAGGCGGTGAAAATGATGCGGGGACAGGCAGGCCACATCAGCCAGTTTAGCCAAGTCCACGGGCTCAGTAATATTCTGCTCAATATGAAAGAGCACACGTTTTATACGGTCATCCATAGTGGTACCTTTGCGCAAACGCCCAAGGTGTGGCAACGTGTATTATTGTCGCGCTCGGCCGGTGCTGGGCACCCTACGGCATAAACAAGGGGAGACCAATGGCAGGGTATTCGAGCACGCCGCTTCTCAAAAAGCTGGGCATTAAAGCAGGTTTCCGCATGAAAACTGTGGCAGCGCCTGATACATATTTCGGTATGCTCGGCGACTTGCCGATAGGTGTAGAGACAAAAGCCGACGACGATTATGATTTCGTCCACGCTTTCTATGGGGATTACGCTGATTTTGCAGCCGATCTGCCCGGCTTGATCATGTCGGTAAAGCGTGACGGCATGATTTGGATTTCGTGGCCAAAGAAAGCGTCAAAAGTCAAAACTGATCTTTCGGGTGATATCGTGCGGGCCACAATCCTCAAAACTGAACTCGTTGATATTAAAGTATGTGCTGTCGATGACGTGTGGTCCGGCCTCAAATGTGTAATCAGGAAAGAGCTGCGATAAATGTCGAAGAGCAAAGATGCAAATGAGACCGAATGGACACTGCGCCCCGCCCGCGCTGACGAAGCTGAAGCTTTAAGCGCACTTTGCCTGCGCTCGAAAGCTTTTTGGAACTATACGGACGAACAAATCGAAAGTTTCCGCACGGAGCTAACCCTTTCAGCCAAAGATATTGAAACCCAGCCAGTGATCGTTGTTGAACTTGCAGGCGTTTATCTCGGCATTGCGCGGATCATCCCAGAAGGCGACACCGCAGTACTGGAGGATCTTTTCATTGATCCGTCAACAATTGGCACCGGGCTGGGGCGCCAGTTGTTTAACTGGGTCGTAAAGGCCGCGAGAGACACGGGTGCCGCGACCCTGAGCATAGACGCTGACCCCAATGCTGAACCTTTCTATAAACATATGGGCGCGGTTACCATTGGTCGCTCACCCTCCGGTTCAATCCCCGGGCGGTTATTGCCACAAATGGAATATGATTTGCGGCACTAGGGCCGCTTAACTAGGCCGTTTTATCTCGCGCAGATGGCCAGTTTTAAGCCACACGGTTGCGCCCTCAGTGCCGGCTTTCATCWGAACAGCCGTACCGGCAGGCAGGCGAAGCCAGCTGCCTGGCGCGAAAGTTTCGCAGTTTTCCTCAAAACTACCGCCCAACACAAAAACTTCAGCGCCGCCAGTTGCCTGCAAATTGATAACAGTACCCGCAGCCCACTTTTCACTGCGCACCAGCTCATGTTCGGCTTCATAAAGCGGCAATACGGAAACACCCGGCTTGTTCGCCGCCGGTTCATACAAAGAGCCCGCCATATTGATGTTTACATGCTGCCTGTCGGCCATATCAAACTGCCAGAGCTTAACAAGAATGGTACAGCCGTCATCAGACCGCGGCGTATGGCGGCTGGTGGGCGGGTTGCGAATATAAGAGCCCGCTGGATAATCACCGTGTTCGTCCTGAAACACACCGCTCAGTACAAGAAACTCTTCCCCGCCCGTGTGAACAT
>JAESRJ010000033.1 GCA_016764715.1 Kordiimonadaceae bacterium
TGCAGAATGTAATCTCAGCTAATCATCGGAAAGAGTAAGCATCCGTTTGGCGGGCACGCCAGCGCCCATATCGAGCCATTCAGCATCCGGGCCTGCTTCTGCGGAATAAGCGCGCCCTATTGTTGGGCAATCCTGCAGCGTCTGCGCTGGTATGATCAGCGAGCCAACCTGCTCAGCACCTGTCTTACTGCATAGATAAGGGAAGAACGTAGTATCAACTGGAACTTTCCTGCCCTTGTCAAAGTTATAAAACATCACCCGCCAGCGGCCACATTTTTCTTCRAAAAGCGCCTCAAATACATCAACAATCAAGGCCCTGTCATTGGGAAGCAGCCGYTGAAAATACTCGAATCCGGTTACATCCACATTGAGCCGTGATGCTATGCCGTCTCCTGCTGCAAAAACCTCAAACCGTGCACCATGCCCTCTCTCGCCCGTCGGGCGGATAAAATTTCCCTTCAATATAAAAGGGGCAAGCTCTTTGAAATCGACATGGTGTAAMATGTCGCTGGTCGGCAATCCGTGTTCTGGCCAGATCGCTTGCCAGCGCTGTTCGAAGCGCTCACTGGCTTCTGAACGCACGTACTTGGTACTCATAAATGCTTCCTCTTGSCGTCACTCTTCAGCCCTCGCATCTAAAAGTCAATCGCTTAATTGGTGTGYRTACACCAATGCCGATAGCAGGTTCTACCKGCCWAAAAACARCACAWAGMAAGGGCCGCTTCCACCTTGTGAAAACGGCCCTAATCAGGAGCAAACGCCCCAAGTTAAAACAGGTATTTTAGCCCAGCGCTTTAATAATGCCTTCGACCATTTTCTTGGCATCTGAAAACAGCATCATGGTATTATCGCGGAAGAACAGCTCGTTATCCACGCCGGCATAGCCACTGCTCATCGACCGCTTCACAAACAGCACTGTCGCTGCTTTTTCCACATCAAGTATMGGCATGCCGTAAATCGCACTYTGCGGATCGGTTTTYGCYGCYGGGTTGGTTACATCGTTCGCGCCAATTACAAACGCCACATCTGCGCCTGGAAACTCGCTGTTGATGTCTTCCAGCTCAAACACCTCATCATACGGCACGTTGGCTTCCGCCAGCAGCACATTCATATGCCCCGGCATCCKGCCRGCMACVGGRTGAATGGCGTAGSTSACYTTRAYGCCWKCKKCYTTSAGCATRTCSMMCATTTCGCGSAGCGCGTGCTGRGCYTGSGCCACCGCCATACCGTARCCCGGCACAATGATAACACTGCCTGCRTTYTTCATAATGARRGCYGCATCTTCRGCTGARCCCCGYTTCACGGGCCTTTSTTCTTTGTCACCTCCAGCGGCAGGGCCAGCGTCGTCAGCACCGAAACCACCAAGAATGACCGAGAAGAAGCTGCGGTTCATAGCCTTACACATAATGTAAGAGAGGATTGCTCCCGACGAGCCCACAAGCGCACCGGTAACAATGAGCGCAGTGTTACCCAGCGTGAAGCCAATCCCAGCKGCYGCCCAACCGGAATAGCTGTTCAACATAGAAACAACTACAGGCATATCTGCGCCGCCAATGGGGATAATCAGCAAGAAGCCAATGATAAACGCGAGTATCGTCAGCACCCAGAATATATTGAGGCCCCCAACCGCGTAGCTTTGGTCAATGGCAAACATGGCCATGCCGCCAATAATACCCAAGCCGAGCAATGCATTAATTAGGTGCCGGCCGGGTAGTGTGATTGGTGCGCCTGACATAACACCCTGCAATTTGGCAAAGGCAATCAACGAGCCTGAGAAAGTAATGGCACCGATTGCAGCGCCGAGGCTCATCTCAATAGTGCTGGCCATAAATATTTGGCCAGACGCGTCTGCGATACCAAATGCCGCAGGGTTAAGAAAGGCACTGCCCGCTACAAGTACCGCAGCCAGACCAACCAAGCTGTGAAAGGCGGCAACCAACTGCGGCATCGCTGTCATCGCAATCCGGCGAGCAATGATAAAACCGATCAAACCACCAATTGCCAGTGCGCCGATAATCCATTCGTACGACACAACGTTCGGGTCCATCACAGTGGTGATAATGGCAATTGCCATACCCACCATACCGTAAGTGTTACCTTTGCGACTGCTTTCCGGTGACGAWAGGCCCCGTAGCGCCATAATGAATAAAACTGCCGAAAATAAATAGGCAATAGCGGTTAAATCTAGGTGTAACTGTTCCATAATCGCCTCCCTATTTCTTTTTCTTATACATGGCAAGCATGCGCTGAGTTACGGCGAAACCGCCAAAAATATTGACCGCGGCTAGGCCAATCGCAATGGCCCCCAGCACTTTAGAAAGGCTGTAACCTTCTGGCCCAACTGCCACAATCGCCCCCACAATAATCACGGACGATATGGCGTTGGTAACGGCCATAAGCGGCGTATGGAGCGCCGGCGTAACCGACCAAACAACATAATACCCAACAAAAATAGCCATTACAAAAACGCTAAATTGTTGGACAAAAGGACTAACAATTATGTCATGCATTTATTTACCCTCCTGCAGGCGAGGGTTCACAATKGCCCCGTCTTTGGTAATCARAGAATCCGCTACAATCTCATCTTCAAAATCRATATCAAGCGCCCCGTCTTTGACATGCGGCGTGATATAATGCAGCAGATTGCGCGCATAGAGCGCCGAAGCGTCTGTTGCCAAGCGGGACGGCACATTCAAATGCCCRATAATTTTWACRCCGTRSGCTTCRAYAATNTTTCCCSGKYYSNGACAAYGCACAGTTRCCGCCGTTTTCCACCGCSAGRTCRACAATCACACTGCCGGGACGCATGGTTTTAATCATCTCTTCKGTGATCAGTTTYGGGGCWGGCCTGCCCGGAATAAGCGCGGTCGTAATCGCGATATCYTGTTTYGCCAARGTYTCKGCAATCARTTTTGCCTGCTTGGCTTTATAMKCRTCRCTCATTTCCTTRGCGTAGCCGCCAGACGTTTCAGCGBCYGCAGTTTCTTCGTCCTCGACCATCACAAATTTACCGCCGAGACTTTCAACTTGTTCYTTBGCHGCBGCCCKMACATCWGTTGCRSWAACWAYTGCRCCYAASCGCYKKGCKGTGGCAAYKGCTTGTARGCCSGCAACSCCWRCRCCCATSACMAWSRYTTTGGCYGSMGCWATYGTTCCWGCGGCAGTCATCATCATCGGGAAAGCCCGGCCAAATTCCGCCGCCGCATCAAGTACTGCTTTATAACCAGCAAGGTTGGACTGCGACGACAAAACATCCATCGACTGTGCCCGCGAGATCCGCGGCACAAATTCCATCGCGACCGCCATCAAACCCGCTTCGGCATAATCCTTGAGCCGATCTTTTTCGATGTAGGGATTTAGGCTCGCCATCAAAAGCGCGCCCTTTTTCGCCATCCTGGCGTCTTTGCCCTCCAGACCCTGAAGTGAGAAAATTACATCGSCATCATCCAGYGCCTTTGCCAAGCTGGGTGCGATCGTTGCACCTGCGGCTTCAAAGTCACTGTCTGAAATGGACGCGCCTTCGCCAGCGCCCTTTTCAATCGTCACACTGAACCCCAGGCCAATGAGTTTCTTTACCGTTTCAGGTGAGGCCGCGACGCGTTTCTCCGCCTCACGCCGTTCCCGAATAACCGCTAATTTCATAAGGAATCCTCCAGCAATCGACTAAAAAAATATCTCGTCACTTTAATGACGACACCATAATGACGACACCCCCACTATCAAAAATGAAAATGCCTATCACTACGATCGTTTGGAACCATGAGTTGCGAAGGTAGCGCAAAAGCGTATCCGAGCAAGAAAATTTCACAAACAGGGACCAAAACTTTCGAAATAGATACAATTTTATCATTTCCAATTTGTTAAGAGTTGTCCTGAAATGATACACCCCGAATTGAACAACCAATAATACGGACGAACCTGAATGACCTTAAAACGCGTGCTTATTGTTGAGGACGAACTAACACAGATTGCGCTCCTTGACGGGGTGGTGCGGCGAGCGGGCTATGTGGTGGAGCAAGCCCTGTCTGGCAAAGCTGCCCTTAAGCGCCTTGCAGATGTTCACGCCCCYGCAATCGACGTGATGTTACTTGATCTGATGATGCCCGGCATGAACGGCATTGAGGTGCTTTTAGCCATGCGGCCAAAATGGCCAAACCTACCGGTGGTCATGCTTACAGCCCATTCTTCGATAACAACTGTGGTTGACGCGATGCGCGCAGGGGCTAACGATTTTATCGTCAAGCCTGCCAGCGCTGACCGGATAAGAACTGCCCTTGATGCGGCGCTCAGAACAACAGGTCTTGTCGGCGAAATCGCCCCTGTTACGGAAAATTTTGCGGCTGTTGGGTTCGACAACCTTATTGGYAATAGCGCTGCGATGAAGGTTGCGACTGACTTGGCCCGCAAGGCAGCGCGCGCCAGCATCCCCGTATTGGTCGACGGCGAATCAGGTGTCGGCAAAGAGGTTTTCGCGCGTGCGATCCACGAAGCAAGTGACCGTTCAAAAGGCCCGTTCATTGCAGTGAACTGCGGCGCCATYCCGGCAAACCTGGTGGAAAGCATCCTTTTTGGCCACGAAAAAGGGGCCTTCACGGGTGCCACCGAGAAACGTACTGGTAAATTTCAGGAGGCTGACGGCGGCACGCTTTTTCTTGATGAAGTTGGGGAACTACCGCTTGATGTTCAAGTGAAGCTGTTACGGGCCCTTCAGGAAAAGGAAGTTGACCCAGTCGGCAGCAAGCAAAGTGTAAAGGTGGATATACGCATCATATCTGCCACCAACAGAAACTTGGCCGAGAGAATAACCSAAGGCGCTTTTCGGGAAGACCTGTTCTACCGACTGAATGTATATCCCGTACACATCCCGCCCTTAAGGGACAGAAAAACAGATATCCCGGCACTGACCGAATATTTCCTGGCGCAAATTTCCCATATGGAGGACCTACCGCACAAAAGYATTTCAGCGAACGCGCTTACAACAATTACTGGCTACGATTGGCCTGGTAATATCCGTCAACTGCAAAATTCCCTTTTCCGAGCTGTCATATTGTCGGATGTTTCTGTCTTGCAACCTCAAGATTTCCCAAATCTATCCGAACCAACGATCCACTCTTTCACCCCCACGTCAGAAGCCCCGGCTGCTACAGGCGCTATTCATGTGCCAGCGGACCATACTGAAGCCACAATACCGCTTGAGAAAGATGACGGGCATTTCAGATCGCTTGATGATATGGAGGCAGCAATCATATCTGCTGCACTTCATCGGTATGACGGCAAAATGGCCGAAGTTGCACGCAGGCTTGGCATTGGYCGYTCAACMTTGTATCGAAAGGTGGCGGAATACGGGCTAGATGCCTGAGCGAATTTTCGGGGCAGTTGCGACTAAGGGACAGAAATGATCGGTGTATTCGATTCGGGCTCTGGCGGTGTGAGCGTACTCAGTGCTTGCCGTGCACTTTTGCCAAACCAAGATTTCCTCTATCTTGGTGACCACGCCAACGCCCCTTATGGACACAGAAGTAACGAACAAATCGTTGATTTAACTACGGCTGGCGTGGACGCTTTGATGAAGGCCGGATGTGAACTGGTAATCCTTGCGTGCAACACGGCTGCTGCCGTCGCGCTCCGCAGCATTCAACAAACCTGGCTACCACAGCACCACCCCAACAAACGTGTTCTCGGCGTGCTMGTGCCRATGGTCGAGGCTTTAACCGGCGTTCCCTGGTCACAGCAACACCCGAACACTGCACCAGCAGAACCCCGTACAATCACCTTGTTCGCAACCAGAAAAACCGTAGAGAGCAAYGCCTACAACGAGGAGATTGGCAAACGGGCACCAGAAGTAACCCTTTTCAGCAAAGCCTGCCCGGGTCTTGTCGATGCGATTGAAGGCGGCACTGGCCCTACACCACTATCGGGGCTTATATCGGGTTACGTTGAGGAAGCACTTGCGTGTCACAAACAATTACCTGACGCCATCGTATTGGGTTGCACTCACTTCCCGCTAGTGAAAAACTATTTTCGGGCGGCATTGCCTTCGGCAGTAGCCATATATGAACAACCCAAAATAGTTGCCAATGCGCTCAAAAAATACCTGGYTAGGTACCCGCACTTTGCACGTCCAGGCACTGGGTTGGTCAAACTTCTAACAACCGGCAACCCGCAAGAGGTAACTGCCTTGAACCGCTTCTTGCCGGAAGGGTTACAAACCTTCGACAAACTAAGCGCGTACCCCTTTAGGGCAGAAAAATCCAAAACGTCCTGTTCCTCGTAGAAATACCGGAAGCCTCGAAATTTGGCTCACTCTTAATTCGCGAGGAAAATTCATGGTCCAGCCCTGCCATTTGCTGCTTGCCCTTACKATGRTYTTAGCATCGGCCCCCTCSTCCGCCAACCTGCTCCTTACTGAAGCGACCACCCYGCAAGACGGCTCWGCCCAAATYMAAATCCCAAGTTATGTGGATTTTCTCGCGGCACAAAAACAAATCTCGTTATCAGCGGCATCCAACCTAAAGGCAGCTGACTGCGACAATAACGGTACGGCTGACGAGCCTTCATCTTCGCTCTGCCGCACTGCCTATTTTGCTTTAGTACAGAAAATAAAAATGGCATTCGACACTGAACCTACAAAATTCAAAACCGCTAGTCGGCCTTTCAAGCCAGTTTCCTCTCGCCCAGATATCCCCAGCTATATCTCTTTTCTCGCAGACCAGCAGATAGTCCTAGCTGCAGAGACGAATGGCCTTCCACTGAAACGAGCCCGGATTAGTGCCGAGTATGCGGACTGTAACAACGATGGTATTGCTGACGGCGCACGGTCCGAGACGTGTCGTGCTGCTTATGTAAATTTTGTAGACTTGGTACTCACAACCGTCCGCGCGGACGAGGCTAAACTCACAGGCTCAAAAACCAAGGTTACGCTGCGGCACCAGAAAACGGAAAACGGGGGCTAAAGACTATTTAGGAACGCCGAAGCCTATGTCGAAAAATGACATCTCGAGGAAATCCAAGACTTCTATTTTCGATGCTTCCCCGTAGCCTTTTGGGTTTTTATTTACACCAGCATAGGACATTGTCCCAATCAGCAAGTTAACTTTACCTGTCTTGTCTTTAAGCGGCATCGACTGCAATTCAAAGCCCATCACAGTACCGTATTGACTTGTCAGGTTACTAACCGACCGACCGCCACACGGCGTTCGAAGTACTTTTTGTTGAAATACTGTCAGCTGCCTAGAAGCTTTTTTTGGAAAAAAATCAAACAGATTTTTATTGGTAAAACTACTACCCACAATTTCGTCAATTTGGCTACCTGTCACTGTCGGAACAACTTCGCTGTTCGAACGGACTTCTGACAGRAAAACCCACGCCARAATAGWCCGGATCTGCACGGGRTCAAAGGCGGACCTAGGCGGCACGCCGCCGTGCGCCTTAACAAGTGATATATAATAGTCGTATAGCTGACCATGAACTGACATGGGATACTATAGCCCCCGAAGCATAAACTCTAACAAACGGCATAAACCGTCATACACTTGCGCTATAGCATATTTTCCCACGTCAGAGTAGAAGATTAAAAYCAGAAACTACGCAGYGCTGATTTTCTTAGGATTTGGCTACTCAGCAGCCTGTTCAGCCACCGCCTCAACTGCTGTCAGAGGCCGTTCGCCGCCTTCGATWGCGTGCAGATAAACATCYAGGAGAGCTTCTTGCTCCTGRCGCTCAGCCTGATCCATTTTTCGAACAGCAATAACTTTACGTAGGATTTTAACATCAAAMCCTACKGCTTTGGCACCAGCGAAAATCTCTTTGATGTCTTCCGCTATACCTTTTTTCTCTTCTTCCAAACGCTCAATGCGTTCAATAAACCCGCGCAACTGTTCGCCTGCGATGCCGCCGTGCTGAACCATAATGACCTACTCCTAAAGTCCTGAAATTTGACGCGCACCATAGCCACTTTAGACAGAGGCATCAATTGCAGAWTGAAGAAAAATCAAAKAAGTACCTTGAGAAGGCATTTTTCCTAGAAGCTATCCGTTTGCTTGCAAAAGAAAAAACCGAATAGCCCAAAAAGGCTTCCGTAGTTTTTTATTTTATTTTATGCGCTAGGTTCACTAACCTTTAGAGGAATTCGGTCTATCTAAGAAAACTGGCCCTCCAAGTACACGACTGCGGAAGAAAACAACGCTCAATGGACCCGATAAAAGACCTATTCATTGTTGGCGGCGGTATAAACGGCGCGGGCATCGCACGCGATGCTGCGGGCCGCGGCCTATCTGTCACCCTTGCTGAAAAAGATGATCTTGCGTCCCATACCTCTTCTGCCAGCTCCAAGCTGATCCACGGCGGCCTACGCTATCTGGAAAATTACGAATTCCGTYTSGTGCGCGAAAGCYTRAAAGAGCGRGARGTCYTGCTMGWAAGCGCRCCSCACCTGATTGARCCAATCCGGTTTATWTTRCCSCAYCAYAAGGCMATGCGCCCGGCATGGATGCTGCGACTGGGGCTGTTTCTGTATGACCATATTGGCGGGCGAAAGCTCCTGCCAGCAACCGTGACGCATAATTTAAAGACACAGAAGTCCGGTGAACCACTGAAGGACCATTTCTCTAAGGGCTTTGAATATAGTGACTGTTTCGCCGACGATGCACGCCTTGTCCTGCTTGCGGCCAAAGATGCAGCAGAAAAAGGCGCCACCATCCTTACACGCCACAAAGTAACATCAGCCCGCCGATCGAAGGGCATATGGGACATAACGGTTCAAGGCCCAGACGGCAAAAGTGAAACTCACCGCGCCCGCGCTTTTGTCAACGCTGCGGGTGCATGGGTCGATCATTTAGAAGGGGTATCCTCGCCCGCGCCCAAAAGCGCCAAACAAATTCGTATGGTCAAAGGCAGCCATATCGTGGTTCCAAAGCTATATGAGGGTGCCCATGCCTACACGTTTCAAAACGACGATAACCGCGTGGTTTTCGCAATCCCCTACCAGCGTGATTACACGCTAGTCGGCACCACCGATGTGCCGTTCAACAGCGACGCTAACAACGTTAAAATTTCAGAAGATGAACGCCAGTATCTGTGCGACATTGTCTCCAAATATTTCACCGCAAAAATCGGCCTTAAGGATATTGCTTGGGCCTATTCCGGCGTTCGCCCCTTGGTGGAGGACGGCGCGGAAAACGCATCCAAAGCCTCGCGCGATTATGTGCTTGAACTCGACGTGCAGGAAAATGCGCCAATGCTTAGCGTTTACGGTGGTAAGATCACGACTTTCCGCCGATTGTCTGAGGAAGCGCTAACCGCGCTTAAGCCTCATCTAGCCTTCAGCGCGGGCGACTGGACAGCCAACGCCAAATTGCCGGGCGGAGAAATGGGCTATCAGGCCTTTGCTGCGTTTCAGGCAAGTATGCTCACCAAATATGGTTTCATGAACGCCGAAACTGTTACCCGAATGAGTAAGGCGTACGGGACAAGGCTAGACACACTCTTAGACGGAATTACCCATACTGCTGATTTGGGCCGCCATTTTGGTGCAGGGCTTTACGAAATTGAACTGCGTTATATGAAAGAGCATGAATGGGCCCAAACGGCTGACGACGCCCTGTGGCGACGCTCCAAACTCGGCCTCTTCATGAACAAGGCCCAGCACTCTGCTGTCGATAAATGGTTTGCTGCGGCCTAAACTAAATAGCGCCACCAAGTGCCTAAAATCACCCTAGGCGTCGCCGGGCGCCGCTTTGTTTTTCGCAACACTTTCCTTCATCAAGGCTAGCTGAGCGTCTGTCGCAGGCGATTGGTATTTGGATTTATAGTCGCTATATGGCATCCCGTAAACGCGTTCGCGCGCGGCGTCTTTGCTCATATCAGTTCCTAGTTCCGCGGCTGCTTCCTTGTACCAGTCAGAAAGGCAGTTTCGGCAAAACCCGCTATGGCCCATCAGGTCAATATTCTGCACATCCTTGCGCTGGTCGAAATGCGCCAACAGACGCCTGAACACAGCCGCCTCAATTTTTTCCTGATTATCCATAGCTCGCTCCTAAAAATGTCGTATCTGCGTTAGATCGTCTCTATTCATGCATTCGTCAAGCAGGTCAGCCAAAAGACCCGCCCATTCGAGCGTCATCTCGGGTTTTGAAAGCAGATCCTGACGTATCTCAATGGTTGTTTGCGGCAACCCGTGCGCTGCCCCGTGCCGCTCCATCGTATAATAAAGGTCTTTACCCGAATAGGGTTCATTATCGCCTATCAGCAGCTCGGTTTCTCGCTCAAGAAGCCCTATCATCGCTTGCGCAAGACGCGGGTCATTATTCCATAAAAACCCAATTTGCCAGGGGCGCTCTTCATCACCCATGTCCGGCGTGAAACTATGCATACCAACAACCAGCGGCACAATTCCAGCATCCAAATGGCGTTGAACAAGCCGCCCCGCCGCCTCGTGGAATGGGTCGTAAACAGCGGCTTTCCGAACAGCGAGCGCCGCCGCTGACAGATCTTGGTTTGCTGGAATAAACACACCGTCACTGCTTGTGGGCACCAGCCCCGGCTGGTCAGGAGCCCTGTTAGGGTCGATAAGCAACCTCGATACTGTGCCCAACACCGCGGGAGCGCCCATCATCTCGGCCATGTGGCGTGCAACTTCCGCCGCACCGATATCCCATGCAATGTGCCGTTCAAGCTCTTCGTCTTCCAGCCCCAGCTGCTGATAGTCTTTTGGTATGTGGTTGCTTGCGTGTTCACACAAAATAATCAACCCTGCAATTTCATCTGGATTTAGGACTTCCGGGTGCAAAACAAACTCACTATTTTAATGGTTCTGATCAAAATGAAACAACTCTAACAGGTACGAATTATCTGGACGTTTCATGAGCTTTAGCGCAGCATGCGCCGAATTCAAAGCCCCCACTTTTATTAGTAAATTGTATAGACCGCTTCCGGGAGACCCAAAAGTGACGCCATCACCTGTTCCAGAATTCCACGCAGAACGCCGCGACCGCAAGACACGCATTGTCGCAACTCTCGGCCCTGCGTCAAGCAGTTATGAGCGCATTAAAGCCCTGTTCGAAGCTGGCGTTGACGTCTTCCGCCTGAACATGAGCCACGGCGACCATAAAGATAAAGAAGCACTGGTTCACATCATCCGCGCTGTTGAGCGCGAAGTAGGCCGCCCCATTGCCATTTTGGCTGATCTACAGGGACCAAAACTGCGTGTTGGTACCTTCAAAGACGGGCCAGTTATGCTGGTGGTTGGCGAAATTTTCACGCTCGACATGACCGGTAAACCCGGCACAGTTAAACGCGTTAGCCTGCCCCATAAAGAGATATTCGACGCCGTCGAAATCGGCTCAAACATCCTGCTTGATGACGGTAAAGTCCGGCTTGAAGTACAGTCCATTAGCAAAAACAGCATGGATTGCCGCGTTATTGTCGGCGGAGCGCTTTCGGACCGCAAAGGTGTGAATATTCCTGATGTCGTTTTGCCGTTAGCTGCCCTTACTGAAAAAGATCTGAAGGATCTGGCTTTCGCCCTGAAGATCGGGGCCGACTGGATCGCTCTTTCTTTTGTGCAGCGCTCGGCTGATGTCGCCGAAGCTAAAAAACTGATTGGCGGCAAAGCAGCCGTCATGTCAAAAATCGAAAAACCCGCAGCTGTTGAGGCGCTCGACGAGATCATCGAACTATCCGACGGCGTTATGGTAGCGCGCGGTGATTTGGGCGTTGAAGAAGCCGTTGAAAAAGTACCGAGCATCCAGAAGAAAATTATCCGTAAAGCCCGCGCCGCAGGCAAACCTGTGGTTGTCGCAACGCAAATGCTCGAATCGATGATCACATCACCCGTGCCCACGCGCGCCGAGGTATCAGATGTTGCAACAGCCGTTATGGACGGCGCGGACGCGGTGATGCTCTCTGCAGAATCTGCCGTTGGTGATTTCCCGATTGAGGCTGTCGCCGTGATGGACCGCGTTGCAAAACATGTGGAGCAGGAACCTGACTATCTGCGCGCAATATACGACGAATCTGCTTTCAATTCGCGTACCGAAGATGCGATTACGGCAGCGGCCAAACAAGTCGCCACCTCAATAGGTGCAGCTGCAATTGTCACTTTTACGTCGTCTGGTGCTACCGCTCTTCGTGCCGCTCGCGAACGGCCACAAGCACCGAKWWWKASKCWWASANSYRMGYTTTCNWTCKSCSGYSKMKTMKYYWTYGTTTGGGNRMMKTYWYWYSATNCAAAACCAAAGACGTAAGCTCGTTTGAAGAAATGATCGGCAAGTCCAAACGCATGGCACTGCGGTCAAAACTGGCGGTCGCTGGTGACCGCATCGTCATCACCGCTGGCGTGCCGTTCGGCACCCCTGGCGCCACCAACGTCCTTCACATCGCCTGGGTTTAAATTTAAAGAATACGCTGCTGCTTCAGGGCAGTTTCCAGTTTGACAGCGTCCGTGAAATGGTGGCCGACCATATTCAGGGCCTGTGCAGCTTCTACATTTTCCAGCCGATCATCAATGAAAAAAGTTTGCTCTGCGACTAAACCAAAGCGCTGGATCGCTAGCTCAAAAAACGCTGGGTCCGGCTTCACCAACTTTTCCTCGCCAGAGACAAGAACCCCRTCAAATTTCTGTGGAAAATCAAAAGCAGCACAAAGCACTGGCCATTTTTCGGTGGAAAAATTGGTAAGCGCAAAAACAGGCGTGCCACGCGCTACAATTCTGTCGAGCAACTCCGGCATGCCATCAATCGTTCCTGCAAGCATTTCTTCCCATCGGCTATCATACTGCTCAATAAATTCAGCSTAATTAGGGAATTTTTCTGCAGCAACTGCAATGGCATCGGCAAAACTACGGCCACGATCCTGTTCCAAATTCCACGCTTCTGTCACTACATTTTTTAGGAAGAAATCGAGTTTTCCTTTGTCAGGCATCAGTTTTTCAAACAGGAATTTAGGGTCCCAACGTACAAAAACATTGCCTATATCAAATAAAACCACCTTAGGAAGCGCCACAAGAATTTCCTTCTAAACATTGACTAAAAGATCCGCTAGCGCATAACTGCGGACATATTGCCGCCGTCTACTGTGGTAACATCTGCTGTTGTTTTCAGTGCTAGCGCGTGATGCAGGAAAGCCTGCGCCACGTCCTCAGCGGTGACTTCCTGCCCCAGCAGGTTGCCAGACAAATAGTCTTCTTCCGAAAGCCCACGCGCTGATGATCTGTCACCAATCATATCATCCGTTAGCAAACCGCTGCGGATACGGTCAGCGTTCACGGCGCAGGAACGGATGCCTTCACCGCCGTATTCAAGCGCATACTGGCGGCTTAGGAACAAGGTCGCCGCTTTCGGCAGGCCGTAAGCACCAAAATTTTTGCCGGGGTTTACGGCCTGCTTGGATGCATTGAACAGCAATGCGCCGCCGGTGCCTTGTGCTTTCATAATTTTGACAGCGCACTGCGCCACCGTTTGGTGCGAGAAGAAATTCAGCTCAAAACTTTTACGGAGGACGGCATCGTCCAACTCGCCGATCACACCTTGCCAAGCTGCGCCCGCGTTCGAGACGATAATATCAACCCCGCCAAAACGCGCACAAACAGCAGCGAAGGCTGCCTCAACTGAGGCCCGATCCGTCACATCACAGGCAATCGCCATCGCGGCTCCGCCGATTGCTTCAGCTGTTGCCTGCGCTTTTTCCATATCGAGATCAAGCACGGCCACTTCCGCGCCGTTCGATGCGAATAGTCTGGCAGTTGCCGCACCAATCGCACCGCCCCCGCCCGTTACCAGCGCCACTTGCCGTTGCAGCGGCTTTTCTGTGCCTTTGCCGAGCTTGGCCTGTTCCAGCGACCAATATTCCATATCAAATAGATGCGCATCGCTCAGCGCCTCATAGGTGCCAATACGCTGGGCGTTCGAGATTGTGGTGATGGTAATCTCCGCCAGATCAGCCGCCACCGCTGCGGCCTTGGCGCTATTGCCCATGCCGAACAAGCCAATGCCCGGCACATAGATAACGCGCGGCATATTATCGAGCTGGGTCTTGCCTTTGCCTGCGCTATTCTCAGCGTAATAGCGGTCATAATCAGTTTGGTACTTTGCCACAGCTGCCTCTACAGCCGCTTTAAAGTCATCAAGTTTTCCGGCCTCAGGAAACGGCACAACAAGCGGCTTATTCTTCAGGCGGATAATATGGTCCGGCGTTATTACCCCGCGTGTGCCGTAATCCGGCATTGCTGCACCGTCTACGAATGTGCGCACCGCGTCAGAGTTTCTGTGGTCCAATATCCAGCGCGCATACGCGCCGCCGCCCTTCGTCATACCGCAAGCACCGCGCAAAATCGGCACGACGTCTGCCAGTGCCGCACAGCCTTCTGTCTTCACCGCTTTAGGCGCAAAAGCTGGAGCCTTGGCAACATGCGCTTCCGCCAGCGCTACATACTGGATCATACGGTCATAGCTTTCCCTGGCCGAATCGCCGAACGTGAACAGCCCGTGTTTATGCAGCACAATGGCTTCCACATCGGGGTTCGCGTCATACGCATCCGCTGTGGCCACCGCCAGCTCAAACCCCGGCATAATATACGGCACYACGGTTACCTTATCCCCGAATATCTGTTTCGCCAGCTCCACGCCGTTTGGCTGATCCACCACTGACAGCACCGCCGATGCATGGCTGTGATCAACAAACTTATGCGGTAAATAGGCATGCAGCAGCGTTTCAACCGACGGGTTCGGCGAAGACGGATCAAGCAGATTTGAGCGCTGGAACCGCACCATRTCTTCGTCGGACAACGTATCCCAACTGCGCACAGCCGCCAGCGGCGCAAGCTCCACCGCAGGCAGGCCCTCAGGTTCAATGTCGCCCAAATCCCAGCCGCTGCCCTTCACGCACAGCACGTTTGTATCCTTACCTAGGAAATCCGGCAGCATAGTTTTCACCGATGTATTGCCGCCGCCGTGCGCCACCAGCAGCGGATCACTGCCGATCAGACGGCTGGTATAAACCCTAAGTGCCAAATCCTCGCCGATGCCTTTGGCACCGTAGTCAGAGATAAATTTTTCAGCGTCAGGTTCAGACCATAGGTTTTGCATATCGGCTCTCAGTTTACTGTGGTGTGGCAGGTGGTTACTGCATCAAATCATTCAGATATTCTTTTACGCGGCGGCAAAGGAATTGTCATGCCAATTGGGTTTATCTATAGTCGGTCCTTGTATAAGTTTTGAAAGTTCAGGAGAGACGAATGAAGGTCAACGGTCAGCATTACCGCACCRTTTGGGTKGCMMAGAACGATCGCACAGTGCAGATCATCGACCAAACGCTGCTGCCGCACCGGTTCGAAACCGTTGACCTGAACAGCATGGAAGATGCCGCCACTGCGATTTCTGACATGCTKGTGCGCGGYGCRCCGCTRATYGGYGCCACMGGSKCYTACGGCTATGCGCTCGCCGCCCACACGGACCCATCTGATGATAATCTAGCAGAGGCGTATGATACATTGCTGGCAACCCGCCCCACGGCGGTAAACCTGTGCTGGGCT
>JAESRJ010000175.1 GCA_016764715.1 Kordiimonadaceae bacterium
CGCGGCAAGCTCCTTGTCCCAAACACTATCATCGATGTCGCCTTTCCAAAACTCGCCGTATCCAACAAGCTCCCAGTCGCCATACATAAAGTTGGCGTTGAAACCCCCTCGCCTTGTCGGCCTAGGCACTTCAAACGCATTTCGCTGTGCTAAAGTTTTTAGGAGTGGCTTTACGCACGATAAATCAGTTTCTGGAAACAGAATTTTGTAATCGCCCTTATGGTTCCAGTCGACACACCGCGTAAGATTAATCTCTCGTGCAAACCGCGATTCAGGCATGTTCGTCCACACCTGGTCTTCAGCTGCAGCTGCGAAAGATACTGCGCCGGCACTGAAAGCGAATAGTAATTTTTTAAACCAGTTCATCTGTTTTCTCGGTGATTTGGATTGAACGTAATAATTGTAGAATATTTAACTGAACTAGAGATTAAGCTACACGGGAAGTCAATTGATGACGGAGGCCACACAACAAAATCAAGACAAAGTTATACTAACATATTGTCGGAATAATGTTCATATTATATATATAATATGGGAAAAACGAAAAGGCGGGTGCTATCGTGTAGCAACCGCAATTGTCATGCGTCACTGAGAATGTCAGTGGTGCGTCACAGTTGTGTCAACTTGCGCGGTTGAGCAATAATCGGAAAGATTTGTGTGTTTTGAAAAGCGCCATTTCTTTGCGAATGTTGCGCAGTTAGGCAACTATTGAAAACGAATTAACGACCAAGCCTCGGGCACGATGGTCCGCTCTAGCAGCGGTAAGCGGTCATAGCGCTGTTAGCTAACGATGGTCGCCTTCTCGCCAGAAGCAGACAGTTTGGAACCCACTCAAATAGGACCGCATTCCGTCAATAAAGAAAAGCCATGCTTTTACGCTGCTGTGAGCACAAGGTTCATGGTAGCGACATCGCCGAGGGACACACCGGCAAGATACACACTGTCGCCGCCGCCGAGATCAATCAGCAGGCCGCCGTTCTGCGCGGTCGCGGCTGCCGTTACGTCGGCCGTGCTGGTAAAGTCTGTGGCTGTGTTGACAAGATAAAGGATATCTTCGTCAGCATTAAAGTCTGTCACCGTATCCTCGCCGTGACCGCTGGCAAAAACGAACGTATCAGCACCGCTGCCGCCCGTGAACGTATCATTACCGCCGCCGCCCCAGAGCGTATCGTTGCCCGCGCCGCCGTCGACCGTATCGCTTCCGCCGCCTGAGTATATATCGTCCGCGCCATTGCCGTCGTCGTTCATCCTTGAAGGGTTAACGCTACTCTTTCGTTGGCTCCCTGTTATCCCCTATCATAACAAAATAGCGGATTTGTTGGATAAATATCGCCATGCGCGCCATTGCGGCGATCTCAGATACCTATCCGCGGCAAATCGAGTGCCKCCAAAANAGGAAGGRCAGCTTGCGACATATCCGGGCCTCAAGGTGATTGCTAACCCGCCGCAGTTGAGTGGCTCTACCGAAGGATTCTAACCACCTGGAAGGCAGGCTTTCAAGGCCATGGCATAGACATCTATGTGGAAAATCTCGCCCACTGGGGCGTGTATAGAACTTTGCCAGTTAAATCCGAGGTCTCAAAAGARCACCCTGCCGAATAGACCGTCGGGACAAGCATCAAAGGACGCTATACAAGTGGTAATGCCGAAAGGGCGGGCAGAAGGCAGTGGGACTCACGAGTAGATGATCAACTTAAAAATTGGCAGAGATATCCATAGGAGGCCGACTATCAATCCAGCTGAAGAAATCCTCCTCAAGCTCTTCTATAGTAGATGGCAACACTGCAATAGATAGAGGTCTATAAATGTAAAGCCATTCGCTCATGCTTTYCCCATTTTTCAAGTTTTTTGATATATCCAAGAAAACAGCTGGATCGTTTGTTTTGATAATTAAGTAGTCTATAAACCCACGAGCTTGCGCATAAAATATGTCCGGGTTTTCTGCAGGGTCAATCACAATCTGAAAGCGCACTATCATTCGCCTGCCCTCAGAGTCTAATTTAACATCTTCAGGTGCTTGTTGTTGAATAATGTTAGCCGCCGCTGCTTCCATCGCGGCTTTTATTGTCGGTTGGGATAGCACGGGATGTACCATGTTAAAAAAATTGCTCATGGGAATAAGAAGGCTTTGTTCTGCATAGCCGTCCAAACGCAGACGCCTCTTTTTGGTGACATATAGGTCTTCAACTAATAGTGCCGAGACTTCATCTAACCAATCGGGGGCATCGGTACCATATTGGCGACTCTGAGGTGTACGTTTCCATATATGACTTTTATACAGTTGATGCGCTATCTCATGAGGTAGGTTTTTGTCGGWATCTTCAACCCTCTTTTGGTGCCTGTTGAAACTTTCATCGCTTTGGGAAACTGACCGGTTAAACGGCCATGGTTGAAACCAAGAACTGTTCCAATTTTCTTTTTCGATTCTGAAGGTTTGATCGTAAATTAACCCCTTATTGCATACTGAAACAAAATGTTTTTCAAATCGCGTGGAAGCTTTCCTCAGTGCTTTGAAAGCTTTGACGGCAGATATTTCCGATGTCACCAGAATATAGGTGCCGTTGCTTGAATAGAGTTTCAGGTCAAGAACAGAATTCAAAAGTTTCAACTTTTTGCATGCATGATGCTCACTGCAATTCACTTCCTTTATCCCGTTGGGCAACCCGGTCTCTCGGGAAAGGCCGGCAACAATTACCATTCCGAAAATGATCAGCACGATAAAGGCAACCTGATAGGCCTCCCGGGCCAGTTTAAGTCTCGTCATAATAATACTGCCTTCCTATTCTGTTCCTTTCTCCTTTCGAGAAAGCAGTATATTTCCTAAGTATTTTTTTTGCTTATATGTGCCTTCAATTAAGCCATCTTCTAAAACCGCATCAATATATTGGGGAGGTATAGTCGAAAGGGTGAAGCGAATATCATTTTCATCAATATGCACCTCTTTAATCGGTTTATATTCTCTGTTATCAACCTTCTTATAATAGCCTACCAATTGACCATTTTTTTCTGYGAAATAAATTTCAATGTCATATGAATAACCGGGCACAAATCCGTACTTTCCGGCCCAAACCCCAAGAAATCTTTCATAATTTTCTTGATCGTCAACATCTGCCTTCAATTGAGCCGGCGTCACAAAAATTAGCATAACAAAGAACAAAAAACTTAGTTTTTTCATCACAGTTTCTTTCCATCGAGTTTAATTATGATCTAAAAATATCGGCAGGGCGCACAAGGACGGATCGCCTCACCACTGCGTACGTACTCAAAATGCTCACACCAAATAAAACAGCGCCAGCCATTATCAAGTCCAATTCCCCAAAAGTAATTCGGTTGGAAAATCCCTGCAGCCATTCAACATTATATTTCCATGCAAATGGAGCTGCCATAGCAAAAGCTATGAAAACGGGACCCAGCAGTCGTGTAATCATTATCCTCTGCAATATAACGTTGTTCGCTCCAAAGGTTTTTCTAAGTGCCACCTCTTTTGCAAATCGACTAGCGAAAAACAAAGCCTGCCCAAACAGGCCAAAGCACGAGATGAGTATCGCCAACGCTGAAAAAATAACAAAAATCGTATTTATTTGTTGTTCTCGCGACGACAACCTATCAAATTCATATTGAAGACTTGTCAGCCGATATTCATCTAAACCAAAAACCTGTGCAAATTTTTTACCTATCGCTTGGCGAACATCAGACTGTAATTTACCGTCAATGTGCAACAGCAAAGAATAGATCGGTTTGTCTTTATCAACAAAATAAATAGAAGGCGAAATRCTTTCTTTTGCAGATCGCCAGTGGGCGTCATTTACAATCCCGATAATTTCCATGGCAGCGGAGCGCTTATCACCAAGCGGCACATAGATTGTTTCACCTAAGGCAGCCTCGGAATCAACAAATCCCATTCTGGCTAGGGCATTCTCACTAAGAACAATGGCTCCCCGTTGGCGGCTCTTCGAGGAAACTTTGTGTACTGTATCTGATGACTTGTGTTTATCAAACCAACGCCCAGCAACCAAATTCAAGTTAGATACAGCTTGAAACTCAAAATCCACCGCAAAAGGATCCAATTGAACAGATTCAATACTGCCCCGCCGCCTCACCGATAACGCAGAATTGAAAGCAACCGGAATCAAACTGCTAACAAAGGAAACTGCTTCCACCTCGGGAATTTGGTCAATAAGAGTTTTCAAGGTTTCAGTTTTACCGGTATTAGAAGTGCTTGAAAAACTTAATAAAAAGCGGTCTTCCGTAGCAATTCCGCGCGGTAGATTGCTCATAAGATGATTTTGCTGAATAACGGTGAGTGTCGAAACAATCATAAATGATGTAACAAAGAATTGCAGCATTATCAGTGTGTTTCGAGCCAAGGCACCTCGGCCATCTTTAAACGTGCCAAGTAATCTGGCAGGCCGAAATGAAACCATTATTGCTGCGGGAATTGCTGTGGCTAAGCCACCCAAAATCAAAACTGACGCGCACAACAGAATGGATAGTCCGGGTAAAATGAAAAATGGATTTCTTATAGGCACACCCATTAACTGGCCTGCCGCTGGAGATACCACTTCAAACAAAGCAAAGCCTAAAAATAATGAAATTACCAATAGAGCCAAGCCTTCTCCAAAAAACTGCCTAAAAATAATTGAGGGGGATGCGCCAAGGATTTTACGCACGCCGAGTTCCTTCATGCGTTCCAGCATTAAACTATATTTAAAGCTCGCAAAATTCGCGAGTACTGTGAGAAGCAAAAAAAGGGTAGTCAAAATGAAAGCGTTTACTAGATTTAGGTCCCCTCCAGGTTTCATTTGCCCAAGGCCTTTGCTTCCCAAGTGAATATCCACTATTGGTAAAAAACGAAGAGCAGAATGTCGTTCAATTAAATCAGTTTCATTCGTTGGGTTATTCTTCGTTAAATAATTGTCTGTGCTCTCCACAAGCTGGCCAAGATCCTCAGCCCGTCGTGTCTTAATATAGGTATATATGTTAGCTTGCGCTTCATTTGCTGCGCGACTAATTGGTGATTCCGTCGCGGTAGTAGACAAAAGCACAACAATATCCAAATGGCTTTCGCGCGGCAAATCTTCTAATATAGCAGTAACAATATACGCACTTGAGGAGTCTTCTTCGGACACTGTCATACCTATAACATCTATAACATCTATTGCATCATTTGCTCCGAATAAGCGTACGCTTTCAGAGCGTGTAAGGACAATGGAATTGGGCTCTTCTAGTGCCGATGTAGGGTCTCCCGCAACAATGTTCAAACCAAAAAAAGTTAAGAARKYWRRAYCSRMAWAKSYRAMNTNAAANGCAMRRCSTWWWWGAWWRGAAMCNTNAAAAAAYACGACGTTGGGCTGTGTTATTCTGGTTGCGTCGACGATTGTACTTTGCTTCAAAAAAACGCTTTCTTTGAAAGCAGCGGGGGTCATTGGAATTGACGACCCACTATCCTGCCAGAATTCCACGCGCGCTATAGTCTCATGATTGAGTATCCACTTGTCATGTTGCATTTCAGTGAGCACATAGCTAGTGGCAAAAATAATACCGCAAAAGCCTAAAGAGATTACAATAATTGTAGTCGCAAAGGTAAACTTTCTAGAAGCGGCTGAGCTTAGAAAAAAAAACATATTTGCTATCAACCAAACTCGAATTAAATACATCAAACAGACTTGGTGAAATCAACCAATTGTAAGCGCTATGCTCTCTATAGTATATATCTGTTTATAAAGTAAGATGTGGATTCCACAAGTTGAATCCACACCTATATTTGTGTCAGCGAATTATTCTAACAATTTTCAACGCCAACAAGATTTCCGGCGCCGTCGAAAATACCGTCGCATTCCACTGTAATCGTAGTTGAACCACCTGGATTGAAAACAACGTTAGTAATTACAGCATGCGCACCAAAAGTAATTCCAAGTAACGCAGTCGCCCCAACGATTCCAGCAATAATTTTTCTCATAACATATCTCCCATTTTTAAACATTTAAATATCGTGAAAAACAATTTTAACGGTAGATAAACACTCAATTTAAATACTAAATCGAACAAGGTAATAAATAAGCGATTTTTGGTAAATATTGCTCCCCACACGTGTGTAATATCATTTAAAATTGTAAATTACAAAAAATATATTCAAATTTTATACGTAAGGTTTTATTATACCAGTATTGTTGGTAAATTGGTAGAGCTTCGGTAAACGCTCGCCGAATACCAGTAATTTTCGGGGGAATCACCGTAAGCTACAAACATATGCTTAGGAATATTTCTAAGCCTCCATGATTATGCTAGACTGTGCGGGGGAAACAGGAGCTACTCAACTTAAACCTTTACGCATTGAAGAGTTTTGATATCCAAAGGGTCGGTGCATACCTGCAAAGGTTCTTGGTTATGACCTTATCGGGAAAAACTGCTCCACTACGAACAACAAGGTCATGTCGCTTACAATTTGCTGCTTTTGTATGTATTCTCATCACATTAGATTTTGTTGATCGGCACTACGATTGGCTGGTGCGTGGCTGGTTCAATACCAGACACGCATCAAAATTGAAGGTAAGCGCCTGGGCAAAGTGCTTAGGCAGCTTCTTGCTGCCGGGTGTCGGTGAAGTTCCAAGGCCGCAGTTCGTCGATGCGGTTGATCGGGTGGTCAGCAATGACCTCGCACACCCAGCTCAAGTATGCCCGCGGATTGATGCCGTTGAGCTTAACCGTTTCCAAAAGTGAATAGGCGGCAGCGGCGCGTTCGCCGCCGTTGTCAGAACCGTAGAAAAGGAAATTCTTCCGACCGAGAGCGATAGTCCGCTTACAGCGTTCCGCCGGATTGTTGTCCAGCGATAGCCTACCGTCAATGAGATAGGCGGCCAATCTCTTTAGCCGGATAATGGCATAGCGAATGGCCCCGCCGAGAGCTGATTTGGCGGGTATCTTGTGCAACTGAATTGGTAGCCAAGCTTGCAAGGCCTCAAACAGGGGTTTTGCATGCTTTTGCCGCATGATTCGTTTGATATCGGGTGGCTTTTTTCGGATCTGTTTCTCAATGCCTTACAGCGCTGAAATATGCTTCACTTCTTCCTTGGCAATCAGCGAGCCATCGGTCTTATAAATATCAACAAACTTGCGCCTGACGTCATTTTGTTGCTTGGATAAATCATTGAAAACATTGACTTGGTAATGACATTCTTAATGAGGCACGACAACCCCAATAATATCTTTCTCGGCAACGAACAAAATTCGGGTGCTATCGAGGGTGCCCATATTGCCTAAAACAAAATAGCCAGGCATTGCACCTTGGTATTTTTGTAGAAGTTTCAGCCGGCGTTGGTTTCTTATCCGGTAAACCACACCGTTAGGCGTGAGTTGCAATACATCGTTTATATAAATACGGCCGTCATCAGAGATGCGGAGTTGGTCTCCAATAACGCCTACAAGTTTTTTGATAACAGGGGCAGGACTGCGAGGTGTTCTGAAGATAATTAAATCACCTGCGATCAGTGTCACACATGATGCGGGCCTGACTTCCAAGACATCTTTTGCCTTAATAAGTGGTGCCATGCTGTAGCCACGCACAGGAATGTGAAAGGACTGACAAATTTCAAACTCTTGTGCAGCATTGGGGTGATGAAGCGACCCAGCTCCGGGGAATTGAGTGAGGCCAAATAGCGTAAAAATCACGCTAAAGAACACTTTTACTGCGCGCGCATACATTTCACTGCAGGCGGATACATTTTACGTAGTAAGAAAGGCTAGCTGCAGTAAAGGAGCCGTGTCCTTCCGCCGCAACGCTAAACAACTTACCATCTACGTTCAGGTCAATATGCTCCATACCCTGGTTTGTAACAGAAGATGTTGCATACCTTACGCTTGGAGAGGGAGCACTCAGATAATCAACAACACCAGCAGCCTCGCGCGCGATCACTACTTGTATCATTTGGGTCTTGGTTGGCACATACCAATCACTATGGCCACCGGCTGTCAGGTCTAGACAAAAACTAAATGAATTTGCACCTACACCTACGTCAGCAAGTATTTTTGTAAGACCGGGGCCATCAGAACAGTGTGGCAGTTCAGGTTGGGAGCGGCAGTCATTCATATATGGATTGGCCGCGAGGAAGTTACCTATTGGAAGAATTCCGTTGGGATACGGTTTTTGGAAGAGTATTTGAGTTGGGTCCACATATAGCAAGCCACCCCCGAGCGCGTTACGTCCAACATAGACCATACCATCTGAACAAACATCACCAATTGAAGGTGCGTCTCCGCAAGGCCCTGAACCGCCGGATTGAGCAAGTACAAACTCCATAGTCGCCACATCCGAGTCTGCAAGAGGTAACGCCGCCTGAAAGCGGCCGTCACCGTCCCTTTCCACTAAGGTGTTAGCGATCGGAGCTATTGCCGCCGTTCCGCTAAAGCTAGAGGCATCTAGGTTYGTGAGAGTGGATGTCTTGACCGCGTTTATACCGGCACCGTCAGCAACGCCGGACGCTCTAAACTCAGAGGCATCTGCTATGTCATTACCGCCCATCCCCAACTCTGTCCCCATGATATTGGCATTAGCTAGTCCAGGGAAAACATTGCGCTTCAAATTGTCTGTTACTATCCCCCCTACCCCAAACTTACTTGTCACAGTCAAAGTGCTTAGTGGAATAGGAACAGCAGGGCCGTCGAAATTGGCGCGAAGCTGGGAGGAATAGCGAGACGTGGTTACTATATCGTCCGGGTTTCTCGTCGTTACTGCGCCGCCCATGTTTCCAATCCGGAAAGCGCCGAAGCTAAGGGCGGTATCACCAAGAACGGCACCRCCACCATAATTAAAACTCGTATATTCGAGGCTGCCGTCAGTAAGCTTGACTGTACACATATGCTGCTGACCGATTGCGCTTTGATCATTGAAACCTGTTGGTAGTCGGGCTGTGAGCATTGCCGGCGTTATGTTTACCGGGGCTACCGCAGTTTGTGTCAGCAGGTTTGCAACATTGTTGGGATCGCGAACATAGGCTCCACATCCAACATGAAACAGTGTTAAACCGTCGGCAATTATTTCAGTGGTTTTGTCCACCCGAGCTGCGGCTAGTTCGTTGTAAGTAGCTGCCGTCGCTCCTGCTACCAAAACTGATATGATTGCAAATTCTACACCAGACATTTGGCCTCGTGCAGATCTAATAAAGCGGGCGAACATAAGCAACTCCTATGGTGTTAAGATAACTATATCGTTGTTGGTGAGGGTAGAGAAACCGGACGGTRCTGTTAAAGTGTATCCGAGGTCGGACACAACATCTGCACCATCAAAGATGCCTGCAAATTGATTTCCAAGRAGGCCGTTAAGCCTGGAAACAAAACTGGAGGCCTCGAGGCCCGGAGGAAGTGAGACAASTATYCGGCCGTCGCCGCTGCCGTTCACCTCAATTGTGATATTCACGGCAAGCGCAATCAAATTGGACACGCCAAGATCCGCGATCGAGAGCGTTTGAGCAGTAGAGTAGTTTGCRGAKATTTGGTCTAGSCGTTCAAAAATAAGAGCGATTTCAATTGCTCTAAGGTCTTCAAATCGGTCGTCGTCTGTAACTAAAAAAAAGCCATTGTCCCTAATGTGCTCAGTTTCGAYYRTCTGRAARCCGTGGTCYAAACGTAAACGRGYCCTGCCCGCTGGATYRTTGCCTGMTGTAGACARGATCGCAGCGAGAAGGGCCAGTATAAGTGTTAAATAGCCTAAGGACATTAGGCTCTGTTTAGGTTGTAGGTCAGAGTATACACGTTAGTATTGCCGGCAACGTTGCAAGCAGTATTACGGCCTGCCAAATCAAGAGGCAAAGTTTGGGCAGTACCATTTACAGCTATGCCACTTAGTCTACCCGAACCTGTCTCTTGTGCATAGCGCGAGAGCACTTGCTTACATTCGTCCTGGCTAACCTCGGACCAAGCTACGGTAAAGCCTCGCGCACCTGTGCCTGTGGGCACAACGGGACCGCCATGAGGACCATTCCACACCGCACCGTTCAAACGAATGGATGCGGGACGAACATCGTCGGAAAGTAATGCAGTAATATCACTAGCCACGACCGAAGCGTCCTGATCAAGTGCCCTAAACATTTTAGTAACAAGCTGTTCATTGGAACTGAACATCTGGTCTGGCACTTGGGACTCTTGGTCCTGACTCACGGCATATATGACGCCCCCAATTATGCCGAGAGCAAGTGTCACAACAAGAGCAAACTCTATTGACCCACCAACGTTGCCGCGCTCAGACTTAAAGAAATTTCGAATTTTATTATCTAGTTTTTTCATCATGATTAACTCCATTAAATTGCAATGTATCCCTATAACACATATAAAAAGGACATACCAATAGTAAAAAATATGKTCAATATAGGTTTCCTGCAATGTCGGCTCTAACGATTTTACTAATYCCAAACATAAGGAGCGCGGACATAGCGATGCCGAGTAGACCAACAATCATAGATATGAAGGCGTAGAACGATATTTTAGCCCTGGTTTGTTGAGCGTTTTGATCTCCATAAGAAGTCACTAGTGCACGCAGCTTCTCTGCAAAACCATCTGCTTGCTCAATAAGTTTTAGCTTGGTTAAGATTGATTTGCTTGGGAGTGCTGTTCCAGTACTTAGCAAAGCAGTACCCAATAAATCGCCAGCAACGACACCCTCATAAGCCGTGTTTAAAATGCGCTTTAGCCAAGGGCTGGCATCTTCACCCATAGAAATCACAGCTTCCTTGATTCCTATACCTGAATTAAACATTTCAGAAAAATTCAATAAAAGCGCAGAACCAGTGGCTTCTCTGTAGGTCTTCCAGGGGCCAAAATTATCGAAAAACCGACGCGTAGATCCTGTCCAGTTCGAAAAAGACCAACCTATAAGTAACATTACCCAAAGGGGGATGGTCGCAAACGCAGCAACCACCGGATATGAGTAACGCGAAAATGAGGCCGCGAGGGCGGAAAACCCCTCCAACTCGATTACAGTCCGAGACCTATTGATTGCATCGTCAAGCGTTCCTCCCGCAAAATGGAAGACAAACACTGCTACGGTCAAGATAAACAAACTGGGTGTAAACGCTAGTATCGTATCCATTCGACCTGCCTTCGCTCGTTCTGCGCGGGAAGCCAACAAGTGAAAACCGGATGCTTTGTCCTGTTTATCCTCTAAAGATTTTAGAAACAGCTGGTCTTCTGCTGGGAAAAAACCAGCTGTTGCTACGGATAAGGTGTCGCCGTTTACGAGCCGTTCTTTCACAATTCTAAAGTTCTTTTTCCTACGGGAGCCGAAGATGCCTTCAAGTTCGTCAATGAATTGTTCGAGGCCTCTGTTAACGTTGCCACCTCCAGCGAATTCATACTCCATGTTACGGTAAAACTCTGCCCTTACGGCCAAATTCATAAAAAGATGCTTATCCCAAAAGCTGATTTTACTTTTGTGCCTACCACTAGAATTATGCATGCTGTACTCCAAATCTAACATCGGTATCTTCAAACTCGCCAAGGGCGCTCATGACATAGCTAGGATCGGCGATACCTTCCTGTATCGCCATGATGCCTTCATCGGCCATGCTGTAAACATCCTTAGCCTTTAGCAGGGCGTTGACGTACGGGGCATCCCCATCTTGTACTGCTTTCATATAGTCGCGGCTGGTTTTGATGATCTCTACGATCGGGAACATGCCGGTGACACCCGTGCCCTTGCAGTGTGTGCAGCCCAAACCTTTCCGTTTGGCTTTTGACATGTCCACCCCAAGGGAGGCTATGCGCTGGAAATCAAAACTTTGGTCAATATCTCGGGGATCTATCTGAACCGAACAGCGGTCACACAAGCGCTGTATAAGTCGCTGCGCGATAAGATATCTGAAGAGCAGCGAATTATAGACGTCACCTTCATCAATTCCGAGCCTCGCTAGTTGAGGGAAGGCTTCCATTGTATTGTCGGCATGAAAACTGCCAATGAGAAAGTGAGAGGCAGCAATTTTGACAACTGTTTCGCCAACTTCACCTCCCCTGATTTCTCCAACTAACACCATATCGGGATCAGAGCGATTTAAAGCCTGAAACGCTTTGGCAAACATGCGTCGTCGTTCGTCTTCATCATCACCGGCGTTCACTGAAAACTGTCTCATTGGAAGTATATATTCAGAAGGATCTTCAATCGCGATACCATTTTGAGGACGACGGGCAAGGCGCTCAAGACACATCATGCCCATTGTAGTTGTCTTTCCGGCATTCGTCGGAGCAGCTATCAGCACCCCACCCTTACCTGTACTCAAAGCCCGGCGCAGCATCTCCAGCTGCTTAGGTTTGTAGTTCAACCCTTTTAGGCTTTTGTAGGTACTTAAGGGCTTTTGCATGCGCAGAAATAAACTGCGTCCTTGAGCGTCTGGGTTCCATTGACAACGGATGGCCTCATAGCCAGGAACACCTCCAATCGCTTCAGGTAGCATTCTTCCTTGCTGGTATTTTTTACGAAGATAACCAGATTCTTTTTGGTCACAAGCTACAAAAATCGACGCCATCAGCTGATCGGCAAACTCTTTACTATAACCTTCAAATGGTACTAGGTCGCCGTTGGTCTTAAAGCGTACAACTTGTCTGTCACCATCAGGAAACATGTGGACGTCTGAGGAACCTGCTCTACCAGCAGTGCGACATAGCTCACCAACTTCCCGCAAAACTTCTCGGTTATCGAGTGCATCCATTCCGACTGCAAACTTGCCACTTTTGGCCCTGATAAAATCCGTAATGATTGCAGCTGGAACCTTGCGAATTTCGGGTGCGCTGTAAGTTCGCCTTACAAAATCGATAAGGAAAGCCGCTTCCGGGCCCCTAAAATGGTCACTAACAAACAACGTCCCTGAATCGAATAGCAGTGCTTTTGTAGCTATATCACTGATCTGCACTGAGACCTTCTCTAAGGATAATTCAGCGGAGCCGGCGGCAAGTTCTTGCGCGGGCATCTGCAGAGCGGGGCCTACGGCACCCATCAATTAATCCACCTGTGTTTTTTGCCGAGCGATACTTTGATACCTGCTGCCGAAACCTCATCAACTTTAACTTTTCCGCGCAATATCGAACCAACTCTTACTTTGATCCGGGTGCCGTCGCTGTAAACAAGGTTGGCCACTGGGCCGTCTATATCAGAGCCAAAGGAACGCAATTCAGGTAGTGGGGGCCACTGAAACACTGGCTTTGGAGCGACAGTAGGACGAAGACCTGCTGGTTTCGTTTTGGGCGCAATACCACCATTCGCCAACAGCAGCTTTTGCTTCAGTAACTTGAGCCGCTTGTCTACTAGCAGCGCCTCGGCCTCTACTAACTTTGTCTCCGCTACAGCTTTATGACGTTTGAGATTTATCAAATCAATGGCGTCTGAAATTTCTGCGGACGTTTCTCGTTTGCCGTCATCATCAGTACTGGCACTCGCGGCCGTTGCTGAAAACAACATCAATACACCTGCAACACAAAATGAAACGCGTTTCAGTTTAAGTAGTTTTTTCATCGTATAGCTCCATTTTGAAGGTCCAAACACCATCGGTTTTCTTGGTGGCGCTAATCAGCACCAGGCCTGCAACGTCGTCTAATTTAGTTGCTACTAAAAAAGGGTCCCAGATATTCTGGATGTCTATGTTTCGGGCACCAACTAATCGATCGCTAAACAGCCCCACTGAAATTTTTCGGCGAGCAGAAATGTTGGCCTTAAGCTTCAGGCTTTGTACAATATCCTGTACCGTCTGCTCTGCCGCGTCTGGCTCTAATGGCCGCTCGATGGGCCTAGATGTCGCGGATAATGGCGAGAAAATAACAGCACGGTCATTTCCTTTCTTTTTCAAGCCGGCAGCCCGGCGATCCGCCAAAAAACGGATACGTCGATCAGTCCCCCAATCACGGCGAAAAGTCACTTCAATATCCGCTTTGCATTGCCTCGTCTCGAGGAGCCAGCCTGTTGCCGGTAGCGCCAATAGGTTCAGCTTTTTGTTACAGGCCGCTAAGAAAGCACTCGGTTTTGGTGTTGATAGCCAGCGAGCCGAAACTTCGTCGTTTGCCGCCGCCTCTTGTTGTTGTTTTTCAAATTTCTGCAATCGGCTGCTAGAGGCCTGTTCAGCAGCGCGCTTCTCGTCGGCCAATCCCCCATAGTATGATTGGGCAAAAGAGCCGCCTGATGCGACAATTGCTCCAATAATAACGGCAAGCACAACCCGTTTCTTTGATCGGACGTAAAAAGCCTTCAAACGATCAATCGTTTTTTGACTTAGTATCGTGCTATTCGTTCCGCTTCCTGGAGAAACAACAGCATCTAGCTGTAGGGACGGTAGTTTTTCCGAGCTTTCCACACCCTCGGCCAAAAACAGCTCTTCAAAATCCATCACAGTCTCAATTTGTTTTAACTGTACGAAAGCGTCGCTTCCGCTCGTAAACAAACGATCTGTACCAGAAATAATCTCTCCGTGGCTTGATCCTACCAACCAGTAGCGACCTGCTTCGAGTTTAATTACGGCAATCCAAACACCTTTCTTTGTGCGTGCGGCGGAAGACGCTGCAGAGGGCGCCACAACTTCTATGGATGAAAGACCGAGACAGAAGCTCTCTCTCTCCTTATGGATTACGTAAGCTGCAGCATCCGCACGGTCGGCAACAATCCGTGCGTTATGGGGATCAGAGCTTGCGCGAGTTAAGGGCTGCCATTCTAGGGAGAACAAATAGTCCCTCCCATCAACTCCAATGGTTTCTGTAGTGGCCTGCACCATACTACTTACCTTCCTGTCCTGAAAGCTCGTGGCTTGGCTAAGAGGGTGGCTTTTACCACAACATAAAATTCCTGAACTTCGTTCTCAGCCACATGGTCAAAGCACCAGAATGAACAAACGACATTGCCGCCTCGCCTYTCAGCAATTCGGTTTGCAGTTCGTGTGAAGCTCTTTAAAATTACAATTTCACCTGGTGCCAAGTGCAAGTCTTCATCAATTTCATTCTCGTCTACGATCGGAGAGCGCACACCCGAAGCATTCAGGGTTTCAAAGCGGATCAAGTCCCGGATGCTTATTCTTACGTTCAGGAATATGGTGCCGTCATTAGCCGCCCTGCCCCGCACAGCCATTGTAAACCCTGTATTTAAAGTCTCTGTTTCTGTGCCCTGTGCATTAGCTTGATTTGCCTCTGTACCGATCGGAGCTATGCGATTATTGCGGATAAAAAGTTGCTCGGTGCCCGTCGTGAAGACGCTGGCTTTACCGGCCCTTACATAGCGCGTTTCGCGGATCGCGGTGTTGACGCGGCCTATTTCTGAAAAGCTCTGCGCAATGAACTGACTTCCGGCAAATGGAGACAGAAAGCTACCCGGTGGTGGAGTAATAATGCCGCCAGAAAGGCGGGCACCACTAGCGTCCGCTGTAAACTCGGTTGATCTGAAATCAACTCCAAACGTGTTT
>JAESRJ010000034.1 GCA_016764715.1 Kordiimonadaceae bacterium
CTCAAGGCTGACAGCAATTGCATCACCTAATTCTATCAATGCTTTATCGGTCATGCGCTTCCGCGCTCCTTTTGCAGATAGGGCCCTTAGGCCACCTCATAAAACTAGCGGGCCCAAAAGCCCGCAGGAAACAAATTAACGATCCAAAGTCCCTGTCCGGCGAATTTTGCGCTGTAATTGCAAAATACCGTAAAGCAGAGCTTCAGCTGTTGGCGGACAACCCGGTACATATATATCTACAGGTACGATACGGTCACAGCCACGCACTACCGAATATGAATAGTGATAATAGCCACCGCCGTTTGCACAGCTGCCCATCGAGATAACATAACGCGGCTCCGGCATTTGGTCGTAAACCCTACGCATCGCCGGGGCCATTTTGTTCGTAAGCGTGCCAGCAACGATCATCACGTCACTGTGGCGGGGACTACCACGCGGAGCGAAACCGAAACGCTCAACGTCATAACGCGGCGTACCCGAGTGCATCATCTCAACTGCACAGCAGGCTAGCCCGAAGCTCATCCACCACAAAGACCCAGTCCGCGCCCATGTAATCAAATCATCAAGGCCTGCAACAACRTAGCCCTTATCGGTAAGCTCTTCATTCAGTCCAGTGAAATAAGCGCCCTCGGTGTTAAGCGTAGGCACAGGATTGGTAGGCATTACCGGACCAGCGTTATCTTCTGGTGTTACTCCCATTCCAAAGCTCCTTTATTCCACTCGTAGATAAAGCCAACAGTCAGCACACCCAAGAATATCATCATCGACCAAAAGCCGTACAGGCCAATATCACCAAGTGCGATCGCCCAMGGGAAAAGGAAGGCTACTTCCAAATCAAAGATAATGAACAAGATCGCAACAAGGTAAAACCTGACATCGAACTGTGCGCGGCTATCTTCGAACGCTTCGAAGCCGCACTCATACGCCGAAAGCTTCGCATCATCCGGTTTCTGCTTGGCGACCAAAACGGCAGCACCAATAAACACGACAGATAGTACGACAGCAATACCAAGGAAAATCAGTATTGGAAGATATTGAATCAGTAACGACTCCATTGCCGTCCCTTTTCGATTGTTGACCCGAGTAACAGCGCCCTTTTATCGGGCAAAATTCGATCCGTAAAGGAGAAAATTACCGCAGAAAGGCCGTCTGCGATTATAGGGCCACAATATGGTTAAGGAAACCCTAGAATGTTGAAATATTGGGCAGTTTCATTCTCGGTGAACCATATACGAAAAAAGCAGCCTCCCCAAAAAGGGAAGACTGCTTTTTCGAAGTTGCAAGTGGCGCGAGTGACGGGACTCGAACCCGCGACCCCCGGCGTGACAGGCCGATACTCTAACCAACTGAGCTACACCCGCGCGTCTCTTGCGGGTCGGTTTCTAGGCGGAACACCCCCAGCTGTCAACATACTTTTTGAATTTACCGCACAGCCCATAGAAACGGCGCAGAGACTATATCGTCAGCCACAAGTATAGAGCCGCTAAAGCGCCAAAAAAACCGGCCCAAATACCAAAGGCTTTTACAGCGCCGTACTTCTTATAAGAATCAGCGGCAAGGATCGGTAAATTTAACACAGGATGAAAAGAGGCAATTATCCGGTAAAGCGACTGCGTCTTTTCCTTTGGCGAGGCATTATCATCATAAAGTTTGTCGCGCGGGTCTTGTGGCGCCCAGCTAGCCTCTATCACTATTGGCGGCTCACGCTTGTTATTTTTTTTGTCTTCGCCATCAACTACAGTGTAACTGCGGTCACCATTGGGGGTATTCTTAGCCATTCCGCCTTGTAACCAGTTACTATCGGTTTTGCAACGCACAGCACAAAGGCGCGCGCGTTATCTCTAAGTCAAAATGGAAATTACGGAATGTCGAAAATGGTGGGCGATGACGGGCTCGAACCGCCGACCCTCTCGGTGTAAACGAGATGCTCTACCAACTGAGCTAATCGCCCACAAAACATGTGGTGAGCGCGCTTTTAGGACCTAAACAATCTGCTGTCCAGTGCTAATTTTTATTTCGCCGCTATCCTAAGGTTTCGGCGGACCGAGACAGATATTGGTGGAGCATAAAAACGGTCTCAGTGATGAAATTTTCAGGGCTGATCGCTCGCGGCGGGAAAAATATATATCCGTGCACCAACCCCTCGACTGTTTGCACCAACATATGGGCAGCAAGCGCAGGGTCCTTACAGCTGACCTCAGGATGCGCCGCAAGTAGCCTACTCACGCCAATTGAAAATTCGTGTTCCTTTGCTTCCTTCTTCTCGAAAAACTCACTCGGCAGCGGCGCCTCATTAAAGAGCACCCTGTGTAATTCCGGCTCGCGCATATGCAAATCGAAAAGGGATTGTACAAACTGCCGAAGGAAGACCTCTAGTCTTGGCATTTCAGCTTTAAATTCAGACAACAACAGGTGGATCATAGCGAACCCTTCTTCGGCATGCCTATCCGCCAACGCAAGCAACAGAGCATCCTTGTTTGGGAAATATTGATAGAGAGACCCGACAGATACACCCGCCCGCTTTGCGACCTTGTCTGTCGTCCCGCCAGCATAGCCCTCTCTGCAAAAAACCTGAGCCGCACCTTCAAGAATTGCACTAACCGTGGCCCTCGAGCGCGCCTGAGTTGGCTGTTTGCGCGGACTTAGCTGCTTTTTGAGTGGCATTTTTAGGCCTTCCAGTATGCGAGGTGACGAATATGAGGAATTACTCATATAATAGCATCATGAGAAAATCACAGCAAATGGACCAAGTCCCACCATGAAGAAAACAATAAAATCAGCCTATAATGCCGAAGTGGCTACGGCCATCACCCTGTTTCGCAGCCAACGGTTCAAAGAATGTTTCGTACATTTAGAGCGCGCACACATCCTGGGCCAACGAAGTTACCTGCCCCATTTACGCAGCCATTGGTGGATGCTGAAAGTCGGTATTAAAATCAGGGACTGGCGGGAAATTCTTGGGCAGATGTTGCGGCTCATTGCCTCGGTGGGTTCACTCATTGGAATGGTTCCTATGGGYAACACGGGCGGCGCAAATGTGAGCCCTATAAAACCAATGCCACTCCCGGATGACTTGGCGCCTTACTTTGTTGACGATGCCAGCCCAAAAACCAGTACGAAACGGAAGTTCGGATTTTTCTCCGCCGCCTTAATACTCACGTTTGCTGCGATTTCATTCTACTGGCTGCGGTCACTTCAACAATCCACCGAAGAAATTGACAGGAATTGGGAAACAGAGACCGTAGAAAAGCTWAAAAAYATTGGCAGYACCGAGACACTGAGTATTTTACCCTTGGTGAACTACCATACAGCAAACGAGGCCCTACGCGGGGAAGCAGGCGTCTCYTATTTAATTCGCACGGACCAGGAAACCATATTATTTGATGTCGGCTTTAATCAAAACCAAACWACGCCCTCCCCGCTCGAACATAATATGCAACAGCTCGGCATCAAGCTCTCAGACATTGATAGTATATTTCTTAGCCATCACCACCTGGACCMTGCTGGCGGCTTGGGCTGGGTCCGGGAGCAATCGTTTTCGCTGGGGACACAGCAAGCCCCGCTGGGAAACACCGTAGTTTACGCGCCAGTGCCGCTGCAGTACCCGGGGACAGTCGTAACTCACATCGAAGCCCCAACGGTCATAGGAACCGGCCTCGYCAGCATTGGACCAATTAAGCGCCAGCTTGCTTTGGGAGTTATAGACGAGCAAGCCCTTGCAATACATGTAAAGGGAAAAGGCATTGTTTTGGTCGTAGGCTGTGGCCACCAAACTTTGGCCCGCATTATCGAACGTGCGCATGACCTGTTTGACGTACCCATCTACGGCATCATCGGTGATTTGCACTATCCCGTGCCAGAAGGGCGACTTTCCTTTGCGGGCATAAATCTTCAGCTACGGCTGGCCTCAGGCACCGGGCCTCTTGCACCAATCACTGAAAGTGATATCGAAAGGGACTTCAAGCTATTGAGAGATGAAAACTTAGGCGTCCTTGCGCTCGGCAGCCACGACACCAGTGATGAAGTATTATCGCTGGCGCCTGAAACATTTGGCGACATATACAAACCAGTGCGGGTTGGCGAATGGATCTCTGTTGCAAAGGTCGGCGAGCTGGCCATATCACCGCCAACTAAGCACCGAGAGGACTGAGAGCGCTAAAGCCCCGAGTGTATAACCACAAAGGCAACAAAGGTGCAGCTGTTTACGGCAGTGGCCACACCCAAACCACAAAAAAGGGCAAAAAAAATGGCCGAAGAATTACCTTCAGCCATTCCTACGTCGATAAAGGATTAACTCTTAAGAGTTAACCGCGTCTTTCAGACCCTTACCAGCTTTAAACTTAGGCTGCTTGGATGCTGGAATATCGATTTCTTCGCCAGTCCGTGGGTTACGGCCTTTTGTTGCTTTACGCTGTGCAACAGCGAATGTGCCGAAGCCAACAAGACGTACGTCGCCGCCGCCTGAAAGCTCACCAGTGATGGAGTTAAATACTGCATCAACAGCTTTGCCAGCGTCAGCTTTTGAAAGTTCTGCAGAGTCTGCAACTTTAGCGATAAGATCGTTTTTATTCAAGGTATCCCCCTCTATTTTGAAAGAGCATATTCCGAGGGCATCCCCGGAACGCGATCGCAGTTTAATAGGGATTTTTTCCGAATGTCAAAATAAAAAACCGCAGAAAACTGCGGCTTTTTAACTTTTTTTGCTTGAATTTTATTTTCAATGAGGCAAGCAACCTAATGAGTCGTTAATTCCGAGTTGTCAGACCCATCATCCTTGGCCAGATCTGCAAGCTCCTGCTCCTCGTCCCACTCAAGGGGCTCAAGWGGCCGAACAAGCGCGTGGCGCAGAACTTCTTCAATCGAAGAAACTCCAATGATTTCAAGGCCTTTCTTGACATTATCCGGTATTTCGGCAAGGTCTTTTTCATTCTCYTTMGGGATYAGAACTTTAGTAATRCCMCCCCTMARCGCKGCCAAAAGYTTCTCTTTYARRCCACCAATAGGTAGGATTTTACCGCGTAAGGTTACCTCMCCWGTCATCGCAATRTCCTTGCTAACCGGGATYCCKGTTAAGATAGAAACGATAGAAGTACACATKGCACCSCCTGCRGAAGGGCCATCTTTTGGTGTTGCRCCCTCAGGAACGTGGATRTGAATGTCYCTTTTTTCAAAGACTCGCGGGTGAATTCCGAATTCATAACAGCGTGAATGCACAAATGACCGCGCCGCATGGATCGATTCTTTCATCACATCGCCAAGTTTACCCGTGGTTTTGATCATGCCTTTACCGGGTGCAATCACCGCTTCAATCGCTAAAAGTTCGCCACCAACCTGCGTCCARGCCAAKCCCGTTGTCAGGCCAACTTGGTCTTCTTCTTCCGCCAAACCGTAGCGATATCTTATTACGCCTGCGTAATGAGATAGGTTGCGCGAGGTTAAAGCKACTTTTTCTTTCGATCCTTCGACAATTTCTTTCAAAACTTTACGCATAAGTTTTGCGATTTCGCGCTCAAGCGAYCGAACGCCAGCTTCCCGCGTRTAATAGCGGATAACATCYTTAAGAGCCCCGTCTGAGATCGACCATTCGCCTTTTCTCARYCCGTGATCATCAAAGAGTTTAGGGATCAAATGCCGCTTGGCGATTTCYAGTTTYTCATCTTCMGTATAGCCAGACAGATGAATGATTTCCATCCTGTCGCGAAGAGGCCCGGGAATATTCAACGAGTTTGCCGTGGTTACAAACATCACATTTGAAAGGTCGTARTCGGCTTCCAGATAATGATCGTTGAATTTGTTGTTCTGCTCGGGATCAAGCACCTCAAGTAGGGCAGAGGATGGATCACCGCGAAAGTCCTGCCCAAGCTTATCAATCTCGTCCAGTAGGAAAWGCGGATTAACTGTGCCTGCCTTTTTCATCGATTGCATCACTTTACCAGGCATAGACCCAATATAAGTACGACGGTGGCCGCGTATTTCAGCTTCGTCCCGAATGCCGCCAAGTGAGAAKCGAACRAATTCACGTCCTGTTGCATGCGCAATTGATTTACCTAGCGAGGTTTTTCCAACTCCAGGGGGCCCGACCAGGCACAAGATGGGGCCCTTAAGCTTTTTCGCCCGTTGCTGCACTGCCAAATATTCAACGATACGTTCTTTTACTTTGTCCAACCCATAATGCTCAGCGTCCAAAACCAGCTGAGCCTGCGCGATATCTTTTTTGACACGGCTTTTCTTGCTCCACGGTACAGCAAGCATCCATTCAAGATAATTGCGCACCACAGTGGCCTCAGCGGACATTGGGCTCATGGATTTGAGCTTTTTCAGYTCAGAAAGACACCGYTCACGGGCTTCYTTAGTGAATTTCGTTTTGGCTATCTTGTCTTCMAGCTCTTGAACTTCTTCGCGGCCATCGTCGCCTTCGCCCAGCTCTTTCTGAATAGCTTTCAGCTGCTCATTTAGATAATATTCACGCTGGGTTTTCTCCATCTGGCGTTTCACACGGCCACGGATTTTCTTTTCCACCTGCAGCACGCCGATTTCACTTTCCATGAAACTGAAAATACGTTCAAGCCGCTCTGCCGTAGAAACCATCGACAGCAGTTCCTGCTTATCATCAATCTTCAAAGCAAGGTGCGAGGCAACGGTATCAGCGAGTTTACTGGCATCTTCAATCTGATTTACTGTAACAAGCACTTCAGCAGGAATCTTCTTATTGAGCTTTACATATTGCTCAAACTGCGAAATTACGGTGCGTGAAAGCGCTTCAATCTCAGACGGATCTTCTTCCTCTCCGACCAACATCGTCGCGCGTGCAGCAAAATAATCATCTTCGCGCACGAATTCGTCAATATTGGCGCGGTTAAAACCTTCCACCAAGACCTTCACAGTACCGTCCGGCAACTTCAACAGTTGCAGAACCGATGCAACAGTGCCGATAGAAAAGACATCGCTTGTATTTGGCTCGTCTTCACTGGCATCCTTTTGCGCGACGAGTAATATCTGTTTATCCTTAGCCATTACCTCTTCAAGGGCGCGGACAGACTTCTCCCTGCCGACAAAAAGAGGAACAATCATATGGGGGAAAACAACGATATCGCGCAGCGGCAAAACTGGCAAAACAACGCTATTCAAGGGTCCAGTATCGGAATCAGACATAAATCAGGCCTTAGAATGGTTAAATCAATATATTGATAGAGAGTGTAGGTTAAATTCGCCCCAATAGGTACGATAAGATCATAAAAATGTGCTTAAGCAACGTTAAATTGCCCTTCACACATAAAAATAGGGGTTAAAAGCATGCTTTCAACCCCTTTAATACCATTTTAACTGTAAACTGCCCCAAATTGAGCCAGTTTTAGGCCGGCTGGTCGACTTCCTCACGTTTTTTCGCATATATAATCAATGGAGTCGCCTTCCCATCGACCACTTCACCACTTACCACCACCTCTTCTACACCTTCATAAGACGGCATATCGAACATGATATCAAGCAACGTATCCTCCATAATCGACCGTAGGCCCCGAGCGCCGGTTTTGCGCTTAATTGCCTTGCGCGCTACCGCAATAAGAGCGTCGTTTGTGAAGGTCAGTTTGACGTCTTCCATATTAAACAGCGACTGATACTGTTTTAGCAGCGCATTTTTGGGCAGCGACAAAATCTCAATGAGCGCGTCCTGATCCAAGTCCTCAAGCGTCGCAATAACCGGTAGGCGTCCAACAAACTCAGGGATCAACCCGAATTTCAAAAGATCCTCAGGCTCAAGTTCCTGGAAAATCTCACCAACGCCGCGCTCGTCCGGCCCAACAACCGTTGCACCGAATCCAATTGTTTTGCCCTGCATACGGCCCGTAATCACTTTATCAAGGCCGGCAAAGGCACCTCCACAGATAAAGAGGATATTAGTTGTGTCGACTTGCAAGAATTCCTGTTGTGGGTGCTTACGCCCGCCTTGAGGCGGCACACTGGCAACGGTGCCTTCCATAATTTTCAGCAGCGCTTGTTGAACGCCCTCCCCTGACACATCGCGTGTRATYGAAGGRTTATCRGACTTRCGGCTKATTTTRTCRACTTCATCRATRTAGACAATGCCGCGCTCKGCCCGYTCYACATTATARTCKGCAGACTGNAAGARSYTTNAGAATGATRTTTTCTACGTCTTCACCAACATAGCCCGCTTCAGTAAGCGTCGTCGCGTCGGCCATGGTGAAGGGTACATCAAGAATACGCGCCAGTGTCTGAGCAAGAAGCGTCTTACCGCACCCAGTTGGGCCCGCTAGCAGAATGTTCGATTTCGATAGCTCAACATCTGCAGTACCGGAACTGGCATGATTGAGACGCTTATAGTGGTTGTGAACCGCAACAGCCAAAACCTTCTTGGCGCCGCCCTGTCCAATCACATAATCATCAAGCACACTTAAGATATCAAGCGGCGTCGGAACGCCGTCCGTACCCTTGGTTAAGGCACTCTTGCTCTCTTCTTTAATGATGTCATTACACAGCTCAACGCACTCATCACAGATGAAGACCGTGGGCCCCGCAATAAGTTTCCGCACTTCATGCTGGCTCTTGCCGCAGAAGGAACAGTAGAGAGTGTTTTTAGAATCGCTATTACTCAAATCATTCACCGCTTTAAATTACTTGTCGTCATGGTAACCCGTGCATGAAGCCTCACACAACTAAAAACTATAAGGCTGAAACCTTTTGTCTTTCTTAATGTGCGACGTTTCCCTGCCAATAAACCTATTCTTTTACTGCCTCACGGGCCGTATGAACACCGTCGATTAAGCCGAACTCTTTAGCTTCTTCTGGTCCCATAAAATTATCTCGGTCCATCGCTTTTTCAATTTCAGCAACTGTCTTGCCTGTGTGCCGCGCATAAATTTGGTGCATCTGGCTACGCAATGTCAATATCTCTGCAGCCTGAATTTCAATCTCAACGGCTTGTCCTTGTGCGCCGCCTGAGGGCTGGTGCATCATAATGCGCGCATGCGGTACACTGTACCGCATACCCTCTTCGCCACCTGTTAGCAGCAAAGACCCCATAGAGGCCGCCTGGCCTATACAGATAGTGGCAATCTTCGGCTGAATATATTGCATCGTATCATATATCGCCAAGCCGCCTGTCACCAAGCCACCTGGCGAATTGATATARAAAGAAATATCTTTTGCCGGATTTTCAGCTTCGAGATGGAGCAACTGCGCAACAATCAAACTAGCAACATGGTCATTCACCTGGCCGGTCAAGAAAATGATACGGTCTTTAAGCAGGCGCGAAAAAATGTCGTATGAACGTTCCCCGCGATTTGTCTGTTCGACAACCATTGGTACCAAGGCGTTAGCTACTGTTTCCATCGTATTGCTCATTGAGAGCTCCATATAAATATTTGGTATCGTAAAGTGGGAGAAAATCCCTCCCACTAGGCAAGCTTTAGCAAAATCAAATAACCAGCGGCAAGTAAATACGCACTGGCCTAACCAAATAGATAAACCCGATAAGGTTAATTTAAAGGCCTATAAAAAAAAAGGGCCACAAAGGGCCCTTTTTTCAGAGAAATCTAAAGTTTCGACACCAGCATTCAGTGTCTTACTTCGCTGCTTTTTTAGTCGCCGCTTTCTTAGCGGGTGCTTTTTTCGTAGCAGGCTTCTTTGCCACTGCTTCTTTTGCATCTGCTTTTTTGGCTGGTGCCTTTTTAGCCGTCGCTTTTTTTGCAGCAGGCTTCTTAGCAGCAGCTTTCTTTTTAGCGGCAGGCTTCTTAGTCTTTACCGGGTTCGCATCTTCTTCATCAATGGCACGAACAGCCGCATCAAGTTCTTCGCGTGTAACCGACTTATCAGTTAGCTCAGCCTGTTCCAGAACAAAATCAACTACCTTTTCTTCAAAGATTGGGGCCCGCAACTGAGCACGCGCATCTTCGTTTTTCTGGTAGAATTCGAATACCTGTGTTTCCTGGCCTGGGAAACGGCGCGCTTCTTCAACAATGCGGCGGTTCACTTCTTCTTGAGTAACCTTCACATCATTTTTAACGCCGATTTCAGAGAGCAACAGCCCCAAACGCACGCGGCGCTCTGCGATACCCCTAAACTCATCAGCATCAGCTTTATCTTCGGGCGCATCCTGGCCTTCAAAATCTTCTTCTTTTGCTTCGCCGCTCATCACAGCGTCGCGCTTGATCTGTTCCCAAATCTGCTTGAATTSYMAWTSWWSNATRSYWKTYNGCAYWYCMMWAYNCAYARMWRNTCAKYWNAKAMWANTNCAARMARCTKKNGNTWAAKSWGCGCTCGGCTCAGGTTTGTATTATCGCCTTCTAGCTGACCTTTAACGGCTTCCTTTAGGGCGGCCAGATCTTCCATGCCGAGGTTTTTCGCCATCTCGTCATCAACTTTAGCATCTGACGGTTTGCGTACTTCCTTCACGTTCACAGTGAACTCAGCGTTCTTGCCAGCAAGGTCTGCAGTTTGGTACTGCTCTGGGAAAGTCACTTTAACAAGAACTTCATCGCCAGCTTTGACGCCAACAAGCTGCTCTTCGAAACCTGGAATAAACGAGTTTGAACCAAGCTCAAGCTGRTGRTCTTCYGCAGYGCCGCCGTCAAAAGCAACACCGTCKACACGGCCGATATAGTCCATCAACACWGCATCRCCRTCAGMKGACTTRGCTGTYTTRGCSGCTTTYTTRWAGCTTTTCTGYTGGCCMGCRATGCGYTCRAGTGCAGCATCWAGRTCKKTATCAGCAACKTCAGCRAYCCAGCGATCAAGCGCMGGGGCYTTRAAATTCTCAACATCGACAACAGGAAGAAGCTCAACTTTGAGCGTATACTCAAGGTCTTTGCCGTCTTCATACTCACCCATGTCTACTTCTGGACGAAGCGCTGGACGAATATCTCTGTCTTCGAAAAGTTTAGTAGAGCTATCCTGCATCGCTTCAGAGATGACCTGCCCTTGAGCGCGCTCACCGTGCATGCGCTTCAAAAGAGACAAAGGCGCCTTACCTGGGCGGAAGCCTTTAATSGTTGCTGTTGTCCGGTACTCAATCAGAATTTTGTCAAGCCGCTCATCAAGCTCTTTAACAGGTACAACGACCTTAAATTCGCGTTTCAGTCCGTCGTTAAGCAGTTCTTCAATCTGCATGGGATGTCCAACTCTCTTATTATTAAAGGTCCGATACCGAACAGTGATGTCTTGTTTTTTTTGGTGCGGRYGAARGGACTTGAACCYYCACTYCYKRMGRAACTAGAACCTAAATCTAGCGCGTCTACCAATTTCGCCACGCCCGCTTACCAAAAAAAAACCAGCCCCCGTAAACCACGGTAAAAACCGATTTTTATCACATTAAAAACAGCAACTGCTGCCAGGCCCTAAGGCCGTTTGACGCGCTTATAGCAGGCGCTCAGCCAAGCACAAGTATTTTATAGCGGACATCGTACTTTTTTCGTGGATTATAGTGATTGGCAGTAAAAGCGCCCTGCCGTCACAGGTCGTCGACCCGCGTAGAAAACAATCAAGAAACTATGGCAGCACTTTCGGGATTTCCGAAAGCAGATCTGAGGCAATCAACCCCCTACCGGCTTTCATCGCCGCTTCGCCGTGTATCCACACGGCCGCAGAAGCRGCCTCAAAWCCGGGCATGCCCTGTGCTACCAGCCCGCCGATAATACCAGCAAGCACGTCGCCAGTGCCCCCAACTGRAAGCCAAACCGGCGCATTGCTAGCAATCGACACACGGCCGTCTGAAGCTGCAACAACCGTAGATACRCCCTTTAAYACGATGGTGCAGCCAATCATCGCCGCYGCCTGACGAGCCGCCGTGATACGGTCCATACTAAAATCAAGATCAGGAAAAAGTCGTGCAAATTCACCTTCGTGGGGCGTCAGGATAACCTCGCCGCCGTTATTGTTTGCCAGCATATCTGTGCGGCCAACCAGGCTCGTCAGCGCATCTGCGTCCAGCACCATGTTCCGGCCCTTTAGCGCCGCTTGCTGGACCATCTCGAAGGTTTTTTCGCCCACCCCAGCACCGGGACCGAGCAAATAAGTGCGGATTTTGGGGTCCGACACAATGCCAACGAACCCAAAAGCGCTATCGAAACGCCGAACCATCACATCTGAAAGCGCACCAGCTTGTATCGCGTATGTCTCCGACGGAGCAGCGAGCGTAACCAGCCCCGCCCCTGCCCTTAAAGCGGCAACGCTTGCAAGCCTAGAGGCGCCAAGCGTCGGCTCCTTGCCGCCGAGAACCAATAGGTGCCCCCGGTCATACTTATGCGAYGCAGGCCCCTGAAACGGAAATGCATAGCTCCAAAGACTCGGTTCATTTGAAAAGTGATTGGGGATGATATGTTCCATCGCCGCGTCTGGAATACCGATATCTACAACATGTACATGATCTGTGCCGCCGCAGTAAAACCGGCCTGGCGCAATCACCTGTCCTGCCTTTTTTCGGAAGAATGTCACCGTAGCGTCYGCTTTAAAGCAAACCCCTGTTGTATTGCCAGTCGCYGCRTTTAAGCCGCTAGGCATATCAATTGCCAATTTGAAAGCATCTGACTTGTTWGCTTCTTCAATAATTTTAGCAAAGACGCCGTTRATCGGCTTATTTAGCCCGGTTCCAAACAAACTATCCACGATAACGGCGGCACCGTTTACGTTGGCTTTTTCAACATCATCCGTCGGGCCACGCCATTTTGCGGCTACTTTTTTAACCGCCGCCGATGAAATTTTATTGGAGGGACACGTTARCACACGAACAGGATAACCCCATTCGTCCAAATGGCGCGCCACGACAAAACCATCACCGCCATTATGGCCCGGCCCGCATAAAACCACTATTTCACCGCCCACTTCCAAAGGCGTGCCAACATAATCAACAATGATATCAGCAGCTGCTCTGCCCGCTGTTTCCATCAGCTCACCGCTGGCTTTACCGTTTTCAATTGCCCAAGCGTCAGCTTGGCGTGATTCGGCCGATGTAAGCAGAACGTGATTGTCTATACTCTGATGTGCAGGCATGGCTTCCCCCTAATGGAATCGGAAGCAGTGTAGCAAAAGAAAAAAGTCCCGAAAGGGACTTCTYTAAAAAACATTCAAAGTGGGGCGAGTAACGGGACTTGAACCCGCGGCCTCCRGAATCACAATCTGGCGTTCTAACCAACTGAACTATACCCGCYGTACCCTGAATGGTGCGCCTGTTTATCCGTTTCAGATGAGCTACGTCAAGCGTGAAAATATAAGAATTTCTATCTGACGCAAAATAACCTCTTTTCAACGACCTGAGTACAAGTAGGGCACCTGCCTAAAAAATAGGCAATACTAAAAACATATGGCGCACGGATAAATCATCCATTTCTCCTTAACACCTTGTTTAAAATCGTTTTAGTTTCTTGGCATGGTCCGTGCTATTCGTGCGGTCATATAGCTTGCGGGCATATAGCCGCAGTCAATGCGCTGCGCAGCAAGGGGCAAGCCTGCGACCCATCGTTTACTGGGTTTGTTGGTCAACATAGATCGGGACTTGTGATGAAAAAGATTGAGGCGATTATTAAGCCATTCAAATTGGACGAAGTTAAAGAAGCGCTGCACGATGTAGGGATTTCGGGCATTACCGTGACCGAAGCCAAGGGCTTTGGCCGCCAAAAAGGCCATACAGAGTTATACCGAGGTGCTGAATATGTTGTCGATTTCGTACCTAAAGTCAAAGTTGAAGTCGTAGTGGAAGCCAGTCAGGCTGAACGCGCAGTAGAAGCCATCAAGAACGCCGCCCACACGGGCAGAATTGGTGACGGCAAGATTTTTGTAAGCACAATCGAGGAAGCTATCCGCATCAGAACCGGCGAAACCGGCCCCGACGCGGTCTAGATCTCATAAAATTTGGCCTGTGACCATTCGCGGGCAAGACAATTTGAATTCGATTCGGCCATTCATTGGCCAAAATTATGTTTAGTTAATAAAGGGAACGTGGCTATGTCCAAATATACAAACCTCAGCATTGATGATTTTCTCGCGCTGGTGTCAGAAACCAATGCCGAATGGATCGATTTGCGCTTCACCGACCCAAAAGGGAAATGGCAGCACCTAACCATGACAGCTGATGTTGTCGACGAAGAGATGCTAACAGAAGGCGTGATGTTTGACGGCTCGTCCATCGCAGGTTGGAAAGCCATCAACGAATCAGACATGATCCTGCAGCCTGACCTCAGTTCAGTGACGCTTGACCCCNTTCACAGCGGACGTAACTATCGTTCTTTTCTGCGATATTGTTGAGCCGTCAACGGGCCAAGGCTATAACCGCGACCCGCGTTCAACTGCAAAACGCGCTGAAGAATACCTTAAGTTCACTGGCGTGGGCGACACAGCATACTTCGGCCCTGAACCTGAATTTTTCGTCTTTGACGATGTTAAATTCAAGTCAGACTATAAAGGCGCAATGTACGAGATCGACGACATAGAAGGCCCGTACAACAGCGCGAAATCATACGACGAAGGCAATTATGGTCACCGTCCGAGTGTAAAAGGCGGTTACTTCCCAGTTGCCCCAGTTGACAGCTGCGTCGACTTGCGCGGCGAGATGGTTAAAATAATGAAGGACATGGGCCTAAAGATGGACAAACACCATCACGAAGTKGCSCCGTCYCARCAYGAAYTKGGCATGAYGTACGATACGCTCGTTACAACGGCCGACAATGTCCAGATTTATAAATACGTTACGCAGCAAGTGGCCCACACCTACGGCAAAACGGCAACCTTCATGCCTAAACCTGTCGCCGACGACAACGGTTCCGGCATGCACGTGCACCAGTCAATCTGGAAAGACGGCGAGCCAACGTTTGCTGGTGGTAGTTATGCTGACCTTTCTGAAACAGCTCTTTATTACATTGGCGGCATTATCAAACACGCCAAGGCGCTCAACGCCTTCACCAATCCGTCCACAAACAGCTATAAGCGCCTTGTACCAGGTTTTGAAGCGCCAGTGCTGCTTGCCTATTCAGCACGTAACCGTTCTGCATCCTGCCGCATCCCATACGGCACAAGCCCTAAAGCAAAGCGCGTAGAAATCCGTTTCCCTGATGCGACAGCAAATCCTTATTTTGCTTTTGCTGCAATGCTGATGGCTGGCCTAGACGGTATTAAAAATAAAATTCACCCCGGTGAAGCGATGGATAAAGATCTATACGCACTGCCACCTCAAGAACTTGCCGGCGTTCCAACAGTTGCCGGATCTCTGAAGGAGGCTCTTGATGCACTGGACGTTGACCGCGAATTCCTGAAGCAAGGTGAAGTATTCTCCGATGATCAGATTGATGCCTATATCGA
>JAESRJ010000176.1 GCA_016764715.1 Kordiimonadaceae bacterium
CTCCATGGCGAATAGAACGGCCAGTGGCTATCTTGGCGCCAAACCAGTATCGCAACCACAATAATCACCGGCCCAAATACAGTTAGGGCCACAATGCTAAGGATAACATCAAGACATCGTTTCATCCAAAACCTCCCGAACCGTCAAATGGATATCTTCTGGCAACGCCGATTGCAGCGCTCGCACATTTTGAGCCCACTGGTCTGCGGATTTCACCCCCGCAAGTGCAATTGCTCCCGGCAGGTCGGCTAATACAAACTGCAGGGCAAAAGCGGCGACAGGGAGCCCAATCGTATCGGCTTGCTGCAGCAGATGTTCGACGACTGCCAGGTTTTGGATCAAGCGTTTACCATGGAAATTCTTGTATTTTTCGCTGCTCCGCCGGTCATTTACGCCAAACTGCATACCGTTATTGTATTTCCCACTCAAAAGGCCCTGTGCCAGGCAGCCGTACGCTATAAATACCAGCCCCGCTCGACACAGAGCCTGGATATGCTTCCTATCTGCCCGCTCGATCAGGCTATATGACTGCGAGAAACTGATAAGGCCAGGAAATTCGCCAACCAGTGGCAAAAGCTCCACTGGAGGGACGTTACAAACACCATAGGCTTTTATGCGTCCCTCTTCGCGGAACTTTTCAAGGGCCGACAAAGTATCGGTAAGTGGCGTTTTGCCGTCGGGCCAATGAAGTTGGTATAGATCGATACAGTCCCGTTGTAGCCGGCCAAGACTGTGGTCCAATGCTTGATCCGCATATGAAGCGGAGTTATCATACCAAGCTTTACCATCTTGCAGTCGCACCCCAAATTTGGTGGCAACAACAACTTTGTCACCGTGTGCAGCCAGCGCCTCTCCCAGCCGTTCCTCGGATAAATGTGGTCCATAAGTGTCCGCGGTATCAAAAAGAAGTGATTGGCCCGGCCTAATTCCGTCAATAGCGCGGTAAATCGCATTTTGGATTTCGTCGATGTCCACATCGCCCCAATTAAACCCACCGAGCGCTTCACAGCCAAACGCAATGCGGCTAACAGAGCGGTTTATGCCTGGGAGAAAGATACTATTCCAATCACTGCGAGAAAGGTCCATCGCTTAAAGCAACTGTTCTTGCACGGCCGCAACAACATCTTCTGCTGTTGGATAATAGGCATCTTCGAGGGTTCGAGCCGCTGGCGCAGGAGCTTMGACAAGAGTAACTCTGCTAGGCGTGCCCTTCCAAGTTCCATAAGGTACCCGAGTGGCTGCACCCGCGATGATTTCGGCAGATAGGCCGCAGTTGGCCCAACCACCATCAATTGCTACCAAACGCCCTGTCTTTTCGACGGATGCTGCTACAGGCCCATGATCAATTGGATTAATTTGCCTCAAGTCGATGACCTCTGCCGAGATATTTAATTTTTCCAAAAGTCCCGCCGCATCGAGGGCGAGTTTTGTAGCCCACCCAGCACCAGCTAGTGTGATATCTGTCCCCTTACGTAAACACTGTGGCCGAATACTATCGAGGCTCATGTTCGGGTCAACATCAGCGATATCTCCAACTTCATCATAGAGCCAACGGTCATCTATATAGAGAACCGGATCATCCGACAATGTTCCGCAGATCAATAGATTGCGTGCATCAGCTGCAGTGGCAGGCATCAAGACCCGTAACCCGGGAATGTTAGCATACCAAGAGTGCAGAGCCTGGCTATGCTGTGCGCCTTGCTCCCCACCCCGGTTAATGATACTCCGCACTGTGATAGGAGCCTTAGACTTGCCAGCAAAAAGGTATCGCCATTTAGCCGCTTGATTAATGATCGGGTCAGTACCTAGAACCATAAAGTCCATACGCGGATGGATAACGATGGGGCGATACCCATGAATGGACGCGCCCACGGCAAGAGCGGTAGTACCCAGTTCAGATACCGGTGTATCGATCACACGTTCCTTACCAAATTTCTTATCCAAATCCGTCATGGTCGAGCCAACGTACCAGGGCGACCAGAGACCTTGCCCAATGGCAAAAACCTCCTTGTGCTCCTCTAGCAGGTATTCGAAGGCCGAGCGAATGCCACTAGCATAGCTTTGTTTATTTGATATCATAGTAGGAGACTTTCTTCAGGACGAATAAACGTGATCTAGAACGGTGTTTGTAGCAGGAAAATTGGCCAGAAGCGCCGTTGAAATTGCAGCTTCTATACGCTCTAATTCGGCAGCTTCGAGTAAATTGAAATCTGCAATGCTGAGTCCTCCCGACTCAATTAGTGCATCGCGCAGCCGAGCAATAGGGTCACGTTTACGCCAAGCCGCTACTTCCTCAGAACTGCGCCGAACCCCAACATCAATATTCTCGTCTGGGCCAACATGCCCCCTCCAACGGTAGGTGATAGCTTCCAAAAACCCGGGGCCTTCTCCTGCGCGCGCCGCCTCAATCAGTCGTTCAGCTGCTGCAGCGACTGCCAAGAGGTCATTGCCATCAACAACTTCATGGCGCATCCGATGTGCTTCAGCAAAACGGGAAAGCTTATCATCAGGTTGGCGCAGCGCAATGTCAAGATGGCTGGAATACAAGTTGTTTTCAGCCACAAACAGCATTGGCACATGTAGCACCATAGCCAAATTCAGGGATTCATGCAAAACACCTTCTTCACAAGCGCCATCCCCGAAATAGGACACGCCAATATCGCCGACCCCATCAAACTTGGCGGCCAAGGCTGCTCCAACTCCTAGTGGAATAGTAGCCCCTACAAGTGGGACAGAGCCTGAAAAACCTACAGATTTATCAATCAAATGCATTGATCCGCCTCGCCCGCCTGAAGCGCCTGTTTCCCGGCATAGGACTTCCGCTACAAGCCCATCAAGGTCGCCCCCGAGGGCCAGATAATGGGAATGGCTCCGATGACCACCAAACACCCTGTCACTAGAGCGCAGATATCTGGAGACACCWACCGCCACAGCTTCTTGGCCGATGCCCAAATGTATGGGCGTTTTTACAGTCTGGTCAACCGCTAACTCGCCAATACATTCTTCTACAATTCGTATCCTAAGCATCGTAGCCAATTCAGAAATAAGCTGGTTGTTTGATTGTCCGGTGATGTCGCAAGGCCCTGTCAGGTAAGCAGGATCAGCAAGTTTTCCTAGTGAGGACAAGTGTGAGAATTTTGTCTTAGTGATGATCAATCTCCATAATTGTAATATTGCTCTATCTTAAAGAAACCGCAGTTGCATTCACCTACCTATAACGCCTTGTCGAGGTCCTGCAAAGAACTCTGGTGGCGATCTCTTGTACTATATTGTTTTCGCGCAGCGCTTCAAGCACCACAGCAGCTTTAAGGTTATCTGAAAATTTGACTCGCTTCGTCATTATCGCATGAATCTATTATGGTTGGACACATCTTCGTCCACCCGACGCTGAATACGACGCCCGCCAGTCCCGCACCCACAACCTGTACAGCTACAAACTACTGCGTCGTTTGGTCTGAAGGCCCGGGCGACCGTGACGCTTGTGGGCGCCAAGCCAAGTTGGGCTGGAAACATGCTGTCAGATCGAAATAACGAAGCCTCTGAATTATTGCGGTGGAGTGGCCCCCATTTCGACCGGACAGTCTAACATAGTCATGCGGGCTCAGGAATGTTCCTGACCATATGCTTGTGTCTTACGATAATTCTTGTCCGAACCACACAGATATTGAGTTCAAGCAGCAAGGTGGCGGTCGTCGTCGTCGGTGGTCAGCGGATACGAAGCTGGCTATCGTTGTAGAAAGTTTTGAGGCTGGGGAAACCGTGGCGCGTGTTGCCCGTCGTCGCGCCGTTGCGCCGGCGCTCTTGTACCGCTAGCGCAAATTGATGAGCGAAAGGGGAGCGGTAGCAATGACCAGTGACCAGTGACCAGTGACCAGTGATGAAAGGATTGTTGGCACGTCTGAGGTCAAGCGGCGTGAAAGGCAGGTGCGTGGGCTTGAACGCACGCTGCGCACGAAGGCGATGGAGAATGAGATTCTTCGGGAGACACCGGGCAAAGCCGATCAAAAAAACAGATGTCGCGGCTGCGCTTGCTGCCGAAGGTCTGTGGCCCATAAGTTTGGTCGCCGAGGCTATGAAGATCTCGCAGTCTAATCTGTACGACCAAATAAAAGGTAAGACAAGCAAGAGGGGCCCCTATCGTATGCCTGAAGACAGGGAGCTTGCAGCCGACATTCGCCGCTTGGTCGATGTGTGGAGTTGCCGTGCTCAACTGCAGTACTTCAAAAAGATCAGTTTGCTCGAAAAGAAACGCATGCATCACATCCGATCCGCCGAACAATAACAACTAAAAGTCGAGCCAACTTTTTCTTAGTCTAGGTCGCTTCTAGCGCATTTCCGGTTTATTCAGGAGCATACCCATCTACAGCGAAATAGTTTTGACGTTCCTGTTTGCGGAACATATATAATATCTGACCTGTATCTTTACAAAGGGCCTCAATAGTGCTTGGAGCCAAGCGTTTGAGGTGAGCTTTGAGTTTTGAGAAGGCGAGCTCTATCGGGTTAAAGTCGGGCGAATAAGGCGGCAAAAATAAAGGCCAGGCACCGCGCTCCTTGATGGCTTTTTTGGCTGCAGCCATTTTATTGGTAGCCAGACTATCCATAATAACAACATCGCCTTTTTGCAGCGCCCGCGCCAACTGTGTGGAGATGTGGGCCAGGAATGCAGGGCCATCCATTGCCCCGTCTATCACCCAGGGCGCTGTCACGCCGTCTCGGCGTAGGCCAGCGATGAAAGTCAATGTTTTCCAATGTCCGAGTGGGACACTGGCAACAAGCCGATCCCCCTTTTTGGCCCGCGCCCGCAATCGGGTCATCTTGGTGCTCAGGCTCGTCTCGTCAATAATGACAATACTGCCAAGCTTTTCCGGATGGCTTTTCAGCCATGCTTGACGCTTACGCCAAACAGCACGCGCTGCCTGCACATCACTGCGGCCTTGCTCAGTCGCGGTTGCCGTTTTCTTTATAGCTGATCTTGTTGGCCGTAGCCAGTCATCAAGAGTTGAAACCAGCACCCGCATGCCATATTCAACTTCAAAACGGTCGGACATCTCCTGCAGGGTACTATCAGGCTGATCCGCTATCCAGTTCATAATATCTTGCTGGTAAGCATTCAATCTGCTTTGCTGGGGGGGGGCCGTTCCACAGAAACTACAGGCCCCAGCGTACTGTATTGCTTGACGAAACGAATAGCCGAACTCGCGCTAACTTGAAAGCGCCGCGCAGCCTCCCGACGCGAAACACCGGACCTAACAAGATCAACAATACGCTGCCGTAAATCTTTTGATAAAACCATAAACAGTCCTCCTGAATCCTTGAATCAGAAAAACGCAACCCCGTAAAGAAACAAACGACTCTCGTCTAACCGGAAATGCTCTAATACCAAGAAGCCCGCCGACAGAAAATTTCAAATCAGTCGACCGAAGGAATTATATAGAACAGTGTTCACGGATGAGAAAAATATGACCAGCGACACTATTAGTAGGTCTGTTGTAAGATAACCCGATAAGTGAACAATGCTAGCGAGAAGAAACGTTCCGGTTCCAGCAGCTAAAAGAATAATGGAAAATCTTCCGTAGCTATAGAGTGCCTCCGCTAACCCTCGAAAGATGGTGCATGCGCCATAAGACAGGCTAAGCAAGGAAAACAAGATGGTCCTCCCAATGTCGATTGGAGAACTGAAGGCTATTGAGAAACCATAGTGTATCAATGCGAATAGAGGCAGACATAGCACCATGAGTGTTAAAATTCGCCGCGCATATTTGCGCGTCCCGATCGTAGCTTGGATTTTAGTTGCGTCAGACAGAATCAAAGTGCTGATTGGACCAAAGAGCGTAAGTGATGCGGTCACAACTGAAAAAGCGATTGATAAGTTTGCGGCGGCTTCCACCCCAAAGATGATGTTGGAGTAGGCAACGGGAATCAGCCAGACCAAAGGGACGATGAAGTCTGCTGGAAATCGTTTGAGGGAAGAAATCAATAAACCTGCTGGGAGCCATCTAGTTAGACTAAACCGAGCTCCTAAAAATAATATCGACCAAGAGAGGTTGAGGAAGGTGACTACCCAGAAAATTGGTTCGATATTCTCAAAAAATATTGCCAGGGGAACGATCGGAACATTGATATAGAGTGCTCTGCTAACTTCGGTCCGTAGAAAATTTGAATAGCCACGCTCTACAGAATAAGCTATGTTAAACATTACCAATGAATACGAGTAAGCGAGTATCGTGAAAACGGTATTGGAACTAACTTCGGTTAACTTTGGCATCACAATTGAGATAATAGTTAGTACGATAAACAAGCCAGTAACAGTGACAGCTGAAGTTAGAATGAGAGCAGAAAGGTTATCGTAGCATTTATTTGCACGCATTTCTGAAACTTTGCGGGTGATGGTTACGCCCATCCCTAAGCAGCCCATGACCGCTACGAAACTTGAATACCTTAGGACAAGAGCAAACTTTTCAAAAAGCGCCTGGCCATGCATTTCTTGAACGAGCTTCAATGCGACGAACGTCGAAACCGTAATGGTAGAAATTGCGAAAAGTACGCTGAAGTAGTTGATCGCCTTGCTGCTTAGGCCCCGTTTRTTGAGCACGGACGGCATCATAGATTGCAGCAACGCCGGCGACGTAATCTTCAGGGCTGTAACGCCTTACAATTGACCTCAGTTCTTTGCGCTGCTCAATTGTAAGAGCAGAATTCAAGACTTTTGACAGCGCGGCGGCTAAAGCTTCAGGCGTATCGTCGCACACGTGGCACAGGCCTTTCGACGTTGATGATATAGCACTCATGTCGCTGACATCCGTCGTGACGAAGGGCACACCCAATGCGAGCCCCTCTTTCACGACATTTGGCCAACCTTCACTGCCTGAGGTGAGAAGCACCACGCCGGATGATGCCAATTCGGTTATGAATTCCTCGCGGTCAAGCTCAGTTGCAAGAAAGAGGTCAGTATTGGGCAATAACGCAACGGCACTCTGAGCTAACCAAAATCGTTTGTTTGGCGATTTGGGGTTAACTGCCGAAAAAAATACTTTCCGATTTTTTTCGCAAGAGTAAAGGTTATAACTGAGAAAACTTGAATGGAGAGGAGATGGCAAGCATGTAATGTTTTCCCGCGCGAATCCGCAGCGAATGACCCTCTCCGTCATTTTTTCCGAAACCGTTATGACATGGTCCGCTAAATTTAACGCTAGCTTTGTAAACGTCACGGCAATTGTGTTGTGCAAGCGGCTTGCCAATTGCGATTTACTCCCAACAAAAATATCAGAACCACGTAGGCTCACCAAAAGCGTCCGGCGGTAGAATAGATTTAGAATAGACGTCAGAAAAAACAAAAGAGATCCATATTGTACGTGCACAATATCTGTTTCTGAAAGACTACAAGCAATACAATGGACGCTTCTGGGCAGTGAGGCCAGGCGATTCAACTTACCAGAGTAAGTTATTTTGTAGGACCGTTTCTTATCGCTCTGAATCAACGCGTCGAAAGCGGTCCACATAAAAACACCAGCCTGAGGAATATCAGGGTCAAAGTTGTGTAGCCATGCAACGCGAATCTCTCTCATTATCTCCTCGCCTTTCTGAAAACGGTAAATTAAAAATAGCAATACCGTCATTTCGTTTTAGCTTATCGTTCCTCAGCATTCGGAAATATCTAACTTTTGATCTTACGCGAAGGCTCTGATAACACGAAAGTCATTTGCCATGCCATTTTCTGTAGCCCGGGGACACGAAGAATCACGGAGTCAATGACGTTACCAATCGCAAGCAATGGCCGGAAGAGCCATGTCTTCCTGAGCAGTACTGCGCCGATGGCTGCTAGGTGCCAATACTTCACGTTGATCCCATCAAAGTAGTTCCCCGCGATTCGTAGTTCACGGCCTGTCAGGATGTGATCTTTTTCCCAATCCGTTCTTAGGTGAGGCGTCTTTTGGCGATATAGATTAATTAGTGGGTTATAACCAAGCGCCTCGATAGCAAGAACTTTGCCTCCAGGCTTCAAAACGCGCGCGATTTCCGGGAACGCCTTGTTAACGTCCATATGATGGAGAACACCCGAACAGACGATGACGTCGAACAAGTCGTCTGCGAAAGTCATATTTTCGGCATCCATGACCTGTGCATTCACACGGCTGGCCAATCCCAATTCTTCTGACTTCCTTGTTGTTTCTGCTACTGATTCTGGCGAAATGTCAATCGAATAAGTCGAAGCGCCCAGTGTTGCCATCTTAATCGTCATGCTACCCAATCCGCAACCAAAATCGAGCGCTTTGGCGCCCTGCTTACAATGGATCTGGAGCCAATTGTCAACATAGTTTTGACTTTTTTTCGTGACAGAATACCACTTCTTGTTCGGATACTTCTCTATCCACTCCTCATGTGTCATCTCACGACGGTCACGCTCACGGCTGTCGTGAAATTCCATTTCTGCAGACTTTCTCAATTCAGTTTGGTCGTGGGACATTTTGATACCTCTATTATGTTATGTAGGTTACGCTTGCTTTATCGAAGCGATAAAATACGCACCATGTTTACTAGGGGAAATACGAAACTAGTTGTTTCAGTGTATGCCAAAGGAATACCCTTTTGTGAAGCCTCATTCTATCGAAAACAACAATTCATTATCACCTCTCCCTTCGCACAAAACGGACGAAAAAGCTTATTTCCTTGGCTCCTGAATCGCCACATCTTGTGTGCGAGAAGGATTACCGCTGCGCCTTGCTCAACTGGTCAAAGCGTTTCCACAAGCTGTTCCAGTTCCCGAAACGCTCCGGCACGGCCAGCCGGAGATGTTATGCACTGAGAAGTAATGCTGTGCTTACAGGAAAAGCCGGTCCTTGCCGCCCTTCTCTCCGCGTATTGGCAGAGAGGCACGGAATACCTCAAACGCCACATCCCAGTCTGCTTCGCTCATCTTTGTGGACATTGCCGAACTAGATTGGGTTCCTTCAGCACGAATAATTCCAAGGTTGACGGGCGGCAGGGGCACACCAGAATGAACTTACCCGACGTCCATAAAACCACCCAGGGCGATCTTGACCTTTTCTCTTCAATACGACATTTTGCGCGTCGACCCAGAATCCATTTGACGGACTCCTTACAAAGGTTTCTCCGCAGCTCGGATGTATTCCTCATCTTCCAGCCTCAGCCACGGCGATAAGACAAAAAATCTCTCCCACAAAACGTATTATTTTAATCCGAACTACTGACATAAACGCCAAAATTTTACTCAGGGCTCTCCAAAAATCTATACCTGTAAGGTATATTATCCTTCAAAATTTGGTTTAACCGGACATAAAGGTGAAACGGCTACAAGCTCTATATGTTCTGCAAAGGCCGTAAGCACATTAGCGGCATTAAAACACCGAACAAATAAATCATGTGACGCCTTGCTTTTTTTCCGGTATTGATCCGGTCTTCTTGCTATCTCAATAAAGATATCAAGTAACGCAGCTACATTGCCTGTCGGGTACAGAATACGGATGTCTGTGCCTTCAGTCAGTCGGGCAATCTCACCTGTAAGATTTGTCAGAATTCGCATCGAGCCATTACAATAGTCGGTCACCTTATTGGGGATTGAATTCTGGAAATCAAATCGATCTAGATAGCACAAGAGACCTACATGGCTATGTTCCAGCAAATTGGTTAATGCCAATTCGTCCACCCAGCCCGCATATACAACGTGTTCAAGCCGCGTTGCCATTTCTTTAATTCGTGGAACAAGACTGCCTGTGCCACACAAGACAATCTCAATCGATTTTCGTAAATTATCCGGTATCTGCTCCAGAACATCAAGCAATGTAGCACCGTCAGTTTCTTCAACAAGGCTGCCACTCCAAACGAAGCGTGTCTTGGGGGCCAAAAGGTCAACGCCACGCTCTAGCCACCGCGTTCTTTCCGCGTCAATTTGGCCCTGGTTAAGCCAACAGGGAAACTTTGATTGAAAAAAGACCCTATCGCGCACCTGAAAATCTAACGGTCGGTCAAATCGGTCCGCACACCAATTAACCATGCCACGGCTCAATCCAGTAACGGCCTGCGCCTTTTGAAAAATTTCCGTTGCCATCCTCTCATAATACGGAAACCGTATTGTTCTCTGTAGTCCAAAGCGCCGTAGCGGTTTTGCGAGCCGTGCATAAATTATATCCGGCCACAGATCACGAATGTCAATAATGCATGGAATTCCATTTTCCTCGCAAAACTCTATTGCCGCCGCACAAAGTTCAATCGTCGGATAGGCGGCTAGAACAACGTCTGGTCGTGGCATAAGGGGAGCCATCTTACGAAATTTCCGGGCCAACCCTGCGTGGTCACGAAGGCGCCGAATGCTGATGTGTTTGCGATACCCAAGTGACGATAAGAATATCAGATCCGGCGCAGCTTCTCCATCTTCGCGATACCCATGCACGATTGAGTCAGAAACCGTATCGCGAAACTTCTTGTGTTGGTGCGAGAACTGAGACGTCCACCATGTTACATCATGCCCACGTTCGGTTAGTAGACCCGCCATAATGCCCGCCCGCAACATTCGATCTGACTTTTCGGCAAGAAGAAATGGCACCGGCTCTCCTGTTTTCAATACCCAAATGCGCATTTTGTCACCCTAGTTCCATTTTAAAAAGGTTGCCAGTCGCCACGCGACCTTGAGGGAAACCTACTAACGTAATCTTCGTGATGCGTGATGGAGTAAAGTATTACAGGCATGAACAACAAAAACTGCAGCAAATACATGGACCATCCCTTTTATAAAACTTAAACTAGTCGTTCTGAAAGATAGCAGCAATAAATAAACACCAAACACATAGTAGATTCGGCTAATCAGATCTCGACTCCCACAAATAGATGCGAACACACGGGCGAACAGGCCCCAGACAATAAACCACACCGCTCCAAACATGAAAAAGTGTACGAATATGAAATTTGGCCCCCAATTTGACTGGGCTTCTGCATAGGGAGAGTAGCCAAGCCCCATCCCGGGTTGCCAGTCCTTGATGATGCTCTGTGCAAACTCCTCCGGTATAGTGATAGGTCTTTCGGGCCAAATGAACCGGGGGATAATATTGTAGATGTCGTTTATGTATTTTGAACCAAGTAAATATTCTGGACGGCTGTCCATCGTATGGAGAATGCTGACAAACGGCCCAGCGCCATCGAGGCTTAGGACATCAAAGTTGTAAAACCCCAAGATTAATGCCGTTTGAAAATCGAAACCTGATCGATAAAATCGCAGAACTGAAGTAAAGAGAAGAATAATAATAGCTAACAAGCTTAAGAGCGCGATCCTGCTAATCCCAATTTTCGTATTGTATATTCGTAGAGCGTAGAGCATCGCAAAAAATAAAAACGCCAGCGCATTTTTGTCGCCAGTCCGTAACACAATCATGACCATTGCCGCGATTAAGATCACACTTATTGGCGTAAAGGTCTTCCCTAGTGAGATATAAATAGAAATAGAAATAGCAGAAAATAAATAGAAAAGTGTCTGGAGATAAGCGGCTGATGAATTTTCAGAGCGAAACTTATATGCTTCCGAATAATTTATATCAAAGATTGAAAAACTGACAGAAAGGTAACTTAAAAGCGCAATAGCTGCGAATGCATAGAGCCGTGCCAGTTGTTTCGAAGGTACGCCCTGATAGGGCGAATGTATGAAATTATTTGTCTTCCAATTCCTAAACAAAAGATGCGCCGCACCGAATCCAACGATCGCTTGAGCAAAATTGAACAGCATGGCACTGATTGCAACTGCATTGCCTGGGGAAAACCCATGGATTGTCTTTCCAGAAAATCCAAGAGCACCTATGCCAATTACAAAAACTAGATAATAAATGATGTTGAAAATTACAAATAATACAACGGTCGTTAATTTCATGCATCCGCGCCTTTTTTTCTTGGTTGCGCTGGAAGTACGCCTGAAAAATTTCACTTCGTAATCAACCCAGTTTTTCGCCTTCCAGTCAAGCTATAGAGTCCCAGGCCGCTAGCAACATGTGACAGTTAGTTTGATAGCGATTAATAAGTCCTGCATCGAAATTCGAAGGTACCGGCATGTCTCATGCTTGTTACGAGCCACGCCAACAGTCAAAGGTACTGTTGCACAAACCAAAGGTGCCGGTCCGACGATCCCTGCGTTAGGAACAATAAGTTGCATTGATCCACCCGGCCCTCCAGCTCGGCATGTCTCGCTAAAAAATATTTTGGTAATCAACACGGATCCCAAAAGTTAATGGCAGGCATGTGCCCAGTCTCGCATTCCGACTGATGTGATTGTTTGTGCGTAGCTGATCAGCTTGTGCCATGACACTGTCAGAGAAAAATCGATTGAGGCGGCTGGGGCTGTTGCTTAGTGTTTGAGCACGAACAACCGTTCTCCTTGTCGGTAATTAAAGCCCACGCCAGAGATCAGCCGCCTGGCAGTGAAGCTCTAGTTAAGGTTTCCACTGTCGCTTCGTAATGTTGAAAACCTCCTTCATGAACTGGGGATCGACGTCAGCCAAAACAGCCGAGACAATTTCAAGAAACTGCGCGCCGCCATTCTCGCGGAGTGGAGCGAACTTTTGTCTGCATAAATAAGCAGTCGGTTTGCAGTTTGCACGCAAACTATCGTTTGTCTGGCAGCAGCCGCTGAAATCTTCAGGCGAATACAGCCCCGTAAGTATGCGTAACGCCAGTATGTTCAATGCCTACTTACCCGCGGTTCCGCCAACCAGAACGCTCGCCGAGCGCACAAAAGCATTACGTCGAAGCGCCTCCCGACCTTGTCCTTGATACTCATTTTTCCTTCAATCGGCATATTGTCTGAGTGCCGAGATAACACTATCAATACTTTCTTCTGCCAAATAGGGATGCATGGGCAGGCTCATCACCTCGTCTGCCGCCCGGTCGCTTTCGAGTAGATGGACGGTGGGGTCGGCCACGGCAGGCTGGCGGTTGAGCGGCAGGGGATAGTGCACCGCCGTCGGGATGCCCGCCTTTTTCAACGCCGCCTGGACTGCAGCCCTACTCTGCATACGTATGGTATATTGCGCCCAGGCGCTCTGGCTGTGCGGCGCAATTTTCGGCGAGGCGATACCAGCCTCACGCAGATGCAAGTCATAGGCATCGGCCACGCGCTGACGCTCGGCAATTTCTTGATCAAGAATTGCCAGCTTCGGCAGCAGGATGGCCGCTTGGATCGTATCAAGACGTGAGTTCACGCCCAAACGGAGATGGTGGTAACGCCGATCCTGTCCGTGGCGGGCGATTTGCCGAAGAGTCGTGGCGAGTTTAGCGTCGGAAGTAAAGATTGCGCCGCCGTCACCATAGCAGCCGAGCGGCTTCGACGGAAAGAAGCTGGTGCAGCCGATGGTGGTCAGGTTGCCTGACTTACGGCCCTTGTAGGATGCACCAAAGCTCTGTGCACCGTCTTCTATCACTGGAATTCCATGTTTTTTGGCCACGGCGTTGATCGCGTCGTATTCGGCGGGCTGACCATACAGCGAGACCGGGATAATTGCTTTTGTTCGCGGAGTGATCGCCTGCGCTATGGCCTCGGGCTGGATATTGTAAGTGACGGGGTCGATATCGACATAGACGGGCTTCCCACCCAGAACGCAGGTCGCCTCAGCAGTGGCGATATACGAGAAGCTTGGGGTGATGACCTCGTCACCGGGACCTACCCCTAACGCCATAAGTGCTATCTGCAGCGCATCAGTACCGTTTGCGCAAGTGATGCAATGTTCGGCCCCCGTATAGTCTGCGAGGCGCCTCTCCAGCTCATCAACCTCTGGCCCGAGGATATACTTGCCGTGCGATAGGACGCGGGCGATGCCAGCTTCGATTTCTTTACGTAGACGATTCTGTTGCGTGGCGAGGTCGACGAAGGAAATCATGGTTTAGCTTCCTGACGTGAAACTGAATGTTCACCCAAAATATAGACATCGCCCGTATGGGGGCAGATCGTTCGGGCATTGCCCTCGAGCGGCAAATCAAGGCGTTCGCCATGGGCGCCCATCCAGCCAATTTGCCGTGCAGGCGTGCCGACCATTAGTGCAAAGTCAGGCACATCTTGGGTGACTACCGCGCCCGCTCCCACAAACGCAAACTGCCCGATGGTAACGCCGCAAACAACTGTGCAATTGGCTCCAAGCGTGGCCCCGCGCCACACTCGGGTATCACGATACTCGTCCTTGCGCTCAACGAGGGCACGCGGGTTATGAACATTGGTGAAGACCATCGAGGGTCCACAGAATACTCCTTCATCCAGCGTGACGTTGTCGTAAACACTAACGTTGTTCTGAATTTTGCAGCGGTCACCGATCACCACCCGATTTCCAACAAATACATTCTGGCCCAGTGATACCCCAGCCCCGATGCGCGCGCCACCACAAATATGTACGAAATGCCAGACGCGGCTTCCATCACCTATTTCGGCACCCTCATCAATGATGGCGCTTGAATGCACACTGTATTTCATTTTCTCATCTTTCTTACGAATGGATGCGTCTCGCCGAAAGACTGCATCGGCGAGGTGCGGATGTGCGATACTGTCTCGATCGCCACCCGGTTATCTTCCAGTCCAAAGCCACGCCCTGCGAGGATTTCTTCGTAGCTGCGCCTATGGAGGTCAGCGAAGCCGCCCGAGAACTCAATCTCCTGCCCGTCCACAGTAATCGAACGGAAGGTCCGCTGTCCCTGAGCGCGGACCGCCTCAGGGACATCGTTGACGTCGATGGACAAGAACCAGCGCACTCGCGCGTGCTCGTATTCCAGATACCCGGCGGCGCGGGTCTCTTCGGCCAGGTGGATCCTGTTGTCCTGCAGCTTACCGAAAATGAAATGCAGCATGTCGAAGAAATGCACGCCAATATTCGTGGCGATGCCGCCCGATTTCTTCTCGTCGCCCTTCCAGCTTTGCAGATACCAGCGCCCGCGCGAGGTGATATAGGCCAGGTCGACCTCGTGCTTGGTGTCATTGGACCCGCAGAGGATACGCTCTCGCAGCGCGATGATCGCGGGGTGGACGCGAAGTTGTAGGATCGTATTAATCTTGCGCCCAGTATCCTGCTCAATCTCGTGCAGGCCGTCGATGTTCCGCTGGTTCAGCACCAGTGGCTTTTCGCAGATTGCGTCCGCGTCCGACCGCAAGGCAAAGCGCATGTGGCTGTCATGCAGGTAGTTGGGCGAGCAGATCGAGACGAAATCCACTCCCTTGCCCTCGCGCCGTCGCTTGTCGATATGGCGGTCGAAC
>JAESRJ010000177.1 GCA_016764715.1 Kordiimonadaceae bacterium
TTTTACTTATGTCAAATACCGTATTATTGTTTTGGCTTAGCTTTTTCAAATCTGATAACATTTCATTAACTATTTTTAACGTGTCATTTTGCAAAATCGATAGCGCAGAGATTGGCGCACCATTGGCCAATATGAGGCTAAACTGAATTTCATGATCTGACTTGGTCGACATTTCTTTTAGCCAATTATGAGCAAGATCATAAGCAGGAGCAGAAATATTTATCTTCWSGCAKCGSSWTWWYAYCGTTRCSRGCAAMYKSCSAATTTCMKTRGTWGYWAARATAAWYWTSACRTTMTYGGGSGGYTCTTCMAGSGTTTTCAGCAGCGCATTRAASGCWTKTKTCGAMAGCATGTGCACTTCGTCGATAATATAAATTTTAAACCGCGCGGCAATCGGCGCATAGCGCACGCTTTCAATAATCTCCCGGATATCATCTACTCCGGTGCGCGATGCAGCATCCATTTCCAGCACATCAACATGACGCGATTCTGAAATCGCCACACAGTTATCACACGTGCCGCAGGGATTAATCGTTGGCCCGTCACTTGTGGTGCAGTTGAGTGCTTTAGCAATGATCCGCGCCGTGGTGGTTTTGCCCACACCGCGCACACCTGTCATGATAAACGCATGCGCCAAACGGCCGCTGTCAATCGCGTTTGACAGGGTTCTAACCATAGCGCTCTGCCCAATCAGGGTATCAAAATCAGCGGGGCGATATTTGCGGGCTAGAACCCGGTATTCCTGATCTGATGCGCTGTCGCTCATATGCCGCTCACTCTATAAATTAGGGTCAAAACCTTGAGCAATATGACTAGCAGGATAAAGGCGCAGGCGAAAGAGGATTTAGGCTCGCGCGGAGCTTTACCGGCCTAGCTGAACAGCGGTGAGGATTTCACACACAAAAGCCATACAAAACTGCGCTGAAATTTCTAAATTTTAAGGATGGGTGGGAGAACAACAACCCGCGGCAACTCGGTACAGCTGCTTCCTTTCGGACCTGACCGGATTAACGAGCGACACGTCCATCGCTCTCCCGCCGCTTATATGGCGATTTCATTCGGCACTTGCAAGTGAAATAGCTCCGCCCTAGTTAATTCCCTGTAGAGCAGGAGAAAATGCATGGCACTATCAGCAATTCAGACGTGTTTTTCGGGTAATCCGCTGGACCGGGCCGATTATTTGCGTACTGATCCCGAAATATTCGGCGACTGGATGAAGCGGGATGATGCGCGAGTCGCGCTGCTCGCGGGCGAAAGCGAACAGCCTGATGGCCAAATCCGTGTCGGTTTGTCGACCGAAAGCCGCATATTAACCGATGCAGTCGGCGACATAGCGTGGCAGTGCGTATCGAAAATAAAATTTCTGCCTGTTAGCACGACCATTTTTCTCGGCTTAGACGACGGCGCACCGCGCTACGCTGTGATGCTGGACGGCAGCGCTGATGAATTCAGCGATATGTTCGAGGCTGAAGGCTGCAAATTCCGGGACGGTCGCGGCATGGCGTTCAAACTCGGCGGCCCGCATCCGTCGCTCGGCATTATTGCACAAGCTAAAAGCATGCTGCTGTGGCATGAAAGTCACCGGTTTTGTGCCAAATGCGGCAGCGAAAGCAAGCTTGCCAAAGCAGGATACGAGCGCACATGCGAGGCCTGCAACACGCACCATTTCCCGCGCACCGACCCTGTTGTGATTATGCTGGTCAGACGCGGCGACAAGGCCCTTGTTGGGCGCGGCAATGGTTGGCCTGAAGGCCACTATTCTGCCCTTGCCGGTTTYCTCGAGCCCGGCGAAAGCATGGAAGAAGCCGTTGCACGCGAGGTGTTTGAAGAGGTTGGACTCAAAGTCTCCAATGTCGTGTACAAAGCCACACAGCCTTGGCCGTGGCCTTCGACCCTGATGATCGGGGTTGTAGCATGGGTCGACGAAGGCGAGCTGACGATTGACCACAAGGAAATAGAAGACGCCATCTGGATCAGCAAAGACGACGTTCGCGCCAGCATGCGTGACGAGCACCAGTACCGCTTGGTTCCGCCGCCCTTCGCCATCGCCAACAACCTGATCATGGGCTGGGTCGAGGAATAGAGGGATGGATTCTATGCTGACGGGAGTTGTCAGTAGGCTGGCAGTATAGTCTGGTCATGGAATATTTAATWGAAAACAGAATGAAATATGCTGCCATGCTGGCGGCKAGCTTGTTTGGGRCRCCGYTTGAGCACACCSAGCANNNTRAWGAAMACCCYAGRAYMACTGAAGGCGCGCATAGCTTTCAGTCTAATGATGCCACCATCCGGTATGAGATACGCGGCAGCGGCAAGCCCTTGTTCATGCTGCACGGCGGCCTGACCTCCCGCGAGGATCTTCGGCTACAARTTGATCAMTTYTCGCAAAGCTACCAAGTKGTGGCSGTGGATAGCCGCGAGCACGGTTTCAGCGGAAACTCGCCGYTACAGATTTCGTACAAACTGATGGCAAGTGATGTTGCAAATCTAGCGACGCACCTTGGTTTCAAAGAGATCACAGTGATGGGGCAAAGTGATGGCGGCATCACTGCGCTCACTTTTGCACACCTTTACCCAAAACGGGCGTCGCACCTAATATTGCTGGGCACGCTCTTCAACCACTCGGTGGTGCCTGAGGCGACCAAAGAGTTTCTCCGCAACGCCAAATGGGCCTTTCCTCTGAACAAGAGCGCCTTCCCTGGCGTGTATCTCGGTGATTACCTAAAGGGAGGCCGCGGTATGGCTGACTACCAAAAATGGTATGATGAACTCGCGGTGATGTGGACAACTTCGCCGAATTTCAGCGCTTCAGACCTTGCACAGATATCAGTACCAGCATTGATCATCAACGGTGATACAGACGATGTTGACCTTGCTCACACGCTCGAGCTTTACCAAGCCTTACCAAACGCCGATCTCTTTATCGTGCCGGGTGCGACGCACTTTTTACATTTGGAAAAGCCAGATATCCTTCATTTGGCGATTGAACAATTTCTAGCAAAAAACTGCAAGTAACTAGCCCGCAAAACCGTTCATAGCTGTCGCCATTTCGATATCAAAACGGGTAATRCCGTCTGCATCGTGTGTGGTCAGCTTCACTTCAACCCGGTTATAAACATTGAACCATTCTGGGTGGTGGTCCATTTTCTCAGCCAGCAGCGCAGACCGGCTCATGAACGCCCACGCTTGGCTAAAGTCTTTAAATTTAAAGGTTTTTTTGATCGCTTGATCATCTGCGCTGTACGCCCAGTCTTGCAAACCATCCACTGCAGCGCTTCGGTCATTATCAGATAATTTGCTTGGGCGATCGCTCATGGTATTTTCCTTCAGGATATTTGCGGCGGCTTAGCGCACGTGCCAATTGGCCTATCAGGATGCAAGCAGTTCGTCCACCAGAACCGGTAACAGTTCGCCAGCCTTGCCTTGTCTGCGCTCAGCAAATTGGCTGGCGCCTTCGCTGGGTTCAAGGTTGACTTCAATTGTATGTGCCCGGCCCATCGCCTGAACATTGGCAACAAAACCAGCCGCCGGATAYACATTGCCGCTGGTACCAACTGAGATAAACAGATCGCACGAAGCCAGCCTGTCGATGATCTTACCCATRAAAAACGGCATTTCGCCAAACCAAACGATGTTCGGGCGCAGCATTGCWGCCCGATCACATTTTGGGCACGTRGAGGCCTGCGTGCAGTCCCCTTCCCACGTGTGGATAGTAACGCAAGCTTTACAGCGGATCTGGGTCAGTTCGCCGTGAATATGGATAACATCCTCAGCACCGCCGCGCTCATGCAAGTCATCAACATTTTGCGTAATGATGCTGACAGTGCCAGGCAATTCCTGCTGTAGTCTWGCRANAGCYYWAWSCKMTRSRTYYRKWTWTAMANGAYSTNAANTGGSMRYRNGYGTTGGYTMTAAAMNCTANNANYSMWWTGKSKRWTMCGYSNGAMAGSWWMTGGWSWARMKACWTCTTCGATATGATGATTTTCCCACAAGCCATCGTTATCACGGAAGGTTTTCACRCCAGATTCGGCAGAAATTCCAGCGCCCGTTAAAATAACGATATTTTTAAAGCGAACCAAAAAACATTCCTCTATGGTAACCCTAAGAAGGTAGGCTACCTTTTTTACTCAAAACTACAAGCGGCTTACCAAAAGCAAAACCCCAAGTAGGTTTATAACCTAAAGTAGGAGAATAACCGCGTGATAAATGTTCTTTTTGTATGCATGGGCAATATTTGTCGCTCGCCGATGGCGGAAGGTGCATTCCGCGATGTAGCTGAAAAAGCCGGGCTCGCGGACCAGTTTTTTATCGACAGTGCTGGCACTCTCGGCTTCCACGCGGGCTCGGCACCTGACGACAGGGCGCAGGCCGCAGCAAAGAAAAACGACGTGGATATCTCGGATCAGAAGTCACGCGAGATTGCGCCAGAGGACTTCAACAAGTTCGACTATATTCTGGTGATGGATAAYGATAATTTCGCYGAAGTTACAGAGCGTTGCCCCGAAAATGAGCGGGGCCGGATCAGCATGTTCCTAAGCCATGCAGACCATCTACCCATCGACGAAATGCCGGACCCTTACGGAGGCCACCGCAACGACTTTGATATGTGCTATGACGCAGCCATTGACGCAGCCGAGGGACTGCTTGAGACACTTAAAGCAAATCATAGCTTGTAAAAATGGCGGCGCCCTTCATAGAAAAGATATCCGCGACACTAGGCGCCAGAGTGGTCGCGTCCCGCGCTTTACCTGGCGGCGACATTGCGGATGTTTCGTTGCTACGCCTAGACAACCACACTGAAGTTGTTGCTAAACGCCCGCGCGCGGACCAGCCAGACACAACGGCTGTTGAAGCAAAAATGCTGGTGCATTTGGCGAAAAAATCCGCTCTCCCGGTGCCAAAAGTATTGTTGCAAGCCAAGGGCATCCTGGTGATCAGCTATATTCCGCACCGCGGCATGCAGGACACGGACGCTGCTTCGATGGATGTGGCTGAGCATATTTCCGCGCTCCACCGCGTTCGCCCCAAAGGCAGCCGCCCCTATTACGGCCACGATATCGATACCTTCATCGGGCCGCTACCACAGATCAATAAACCTGCTTCAAACTGGTGTGAGTTTTTCGCGGAAAACCGCGTGATGGCGATGGCCCAAAGTTGCGCAAACACCCACAAGATTGATGTCTCATTGATGACACGGATTGAGACATTTTCCTCCAAGCTGCCAAACTACCTTCCCAAGCTTCCAAAAAGCAGCTTACTGCACGGTGATCTGTGGAATGGCAACATGCTGATCGACGGGGACAAAGCAGCTGCTTTTATCGACCCCGCGATTTCCTACGGGCACGCAGAAATGGACCTTGCGTTTGCTGAAATGATGGGAGGGTTAAGCCCGAATTTTCTCGAAAACTACCACGACCTTTCCCCGATCGAGCCGGGGTACAGAGAAGAGCGCCGGGCGATTTATCAACTGTGGCCACTTCTCGTGCATGTTCGGCTTTTTGGCGGCGGCTATGTTAGTCAGGTCGAAGCAATCCTGGCACGGTTTGGCTGTTAAGTTTTACGTCTTTCACAAACTCTCGCTACGCTTACCCCTTGCGATCACCCAAGAGTGATCCAATGTAAATAGCTGAAACTGCGCTGGCTCTATAGGGTCTGCGACAAAAGCGTCAGATGAAACCTGCGAGGAACATCGTGCCCAACCGTAAAAACCCGCTGAAATCAGCAAAGCTGTGGCTAACGCTGCTGGCAGTTCCGCTTTTTCTTGTTGGCTGCGCGAGCCTTTTTTTCGATTTTGATAGCGACTTTGTCAGCGATGATTTCATCTCCCGCGAAACTGTAACTGTGGGTGAAATTACGCTTAGCTACATCAAAGCAGGCGACCCAAATGGCCAACGCGTGATTTTCCTGCACGGCACACCAGGGGATGCCGGCGGCAACTGGACCGGCATTTTAAGAAATGTACCCGAGGGATATGAATTCCTTGCAATCGATAGGCCCGGCTTTGGCCTAACCAAACCGAAGAAAGCTTTGATCCCGTTGGATGCACAAGCAGCCGTGCTTGAGCCCCTGCTGGTTACACGAAACGGGAAAGGCACCATCCTGCTAGGCCATTCGCTTGGCGGCCCTGTTGTCGCAGCGGCTGCGGCAAATTACGGCGCCCGTGTTGGCGGCATCATTGTTGCGGCGGGYGCGCTTGAYCCTGATCTTGAAGAGGTGCTTTTCATCCAGCATGTGGGCAATGTTCCGCCTTTCAGTTGGTTGATTGGCTCAACGCTTAGAAACGCAAACCGCGAGCTGATCGGGTTAGAGAAAGAACTACGCCTGCTGCAGCCAAAACTTGCAGGCATCACCCAGCCGATAGTTATCATTCACGGCACAGAAGATGATCTGGTGCCCTATGCCAATGTGGCCTTCATGCAAAAAGAGTTCACCGGCAGCGCTTCGGTTGAAGTGATGAAGCTGGAGCAGATGAACCATTTCCTACAGTGGAACAAACAAGCAGAAATTCTCGAGGCCGTTCGGAAAATATCGACCTACTTGGATATGGCCGCGCAGCCCCGGCTAAATTAACCGCTGACTAGGCCCGTTCAATCAGTTCAATCTGATATCCATCAGGATCACGGATGAATGCGATAACATCTGCACTGTCTTTGCCTTCGGGCCGGAATGCCATGGGGCCAGCCGCTCGCGTTACCGGAACACCCGCTTTTTCTAACGCGGCAGTAACGGCATATATGTCCTTCACTGCCAGCGCTAAATGACCAAAACGGGTGCCGTGTGCGCGCGGCGATGCATCCCAATTGTGGGTTAGCTCGAGCGCGGTGCCAAATTCTTCATCGCCGTAGCCAATAAAGGCGAGCGTGAAACGCCCTTCGGCATAGTCTTCACGGCGCAGCAGGCGCATGCCCAGCGTATTCAAATAAAAGGCCAATGAGATATCAAGATCATCCACACGGATCATGGCATGCAGGAACCGGTGGGGTTTCAGTACTGGTTTCTGGGCTGGTTTCATAATTTCCTCGGTGCGTTAAAATCCCGGCTAGTATTTTCAGCACCGGATTGACAGTGCCTTCCACCGCGGTGGAAGGCACTGATTGGTGAATAGTGGATAGCAATTCTGGCGGAGGGCTAGGCTGCTTTTGCAGCTGCCGCACCGATATTTTCCAGCATCTCTTCGTTGCTGTAGGCCTTGCCGCCAATGCCCCATAAGCCTTCCACTGCGTAAACTGCGTTGACCCAAATTTGGCTAGACTTCAGTTTGCCGGCTGCAGCTTTTTCCACCGTGTCGGTTACGCGCTTAACGAAAGCATCCTTTTGCTCCTGGCCACTAAGCGCAAATGACGGCACCCGCAATTCGACAATGGCCAGATCAGCCACTTGCTGGTTGGAAAAAGTAAGGCCGCGCTCCACAAATATCACTTCACCGATGATATTGGGCGCCATGAAACTGTTGCCGCTAAGGTCGTGCAGGTCCAAAAATATTTCAGCAACATCGTGGTGCAACTGCTGAGCGGTTTCTTTTGAGATCAGTCCTTCAGTCATTATAATTTGTATTGGCATTGGTAGTCTCCTTCAGGGTTTGGCGTGCAAAATTTGAAACAATCATCTAAATAACGGTCGTTATATTCCCTAGATAAGCATCGCAGGTCACCATGTCAACATAAATATCACGATCGTTATATTTATGTTGACATCAAACCCCAGCTATTGCCGGGAAAGCCACTTTATGAGGAGCAGAGAAAAGCCGTCTGGTAGTTAAAAGCACGTGTACATAGTTAGCAGGCCGACTTGCTGCCCGCTCATGCCAACCCCAATAAATCAGTATATCCGAGGTTTGTGCGTTTGCGTTCTACCCTGCTGGCGGGTTCACAATGTGTTGGCCTGCAATCTTGTCGGACACCCGTGTCGGCAATGTTCGTAGTTTGCTGTAGATAAACAAGATACTTACACTGCAAAGAAGCAGGGTGAGCACAGACGCTTCTGGCCCGAACGTCCCACCCGTGAAAAGAACCGGCCCTTCGGCACTGCTAACCACCGGCGCGCTAATGCGCCAATGCTCGTCGAGCAGACCGGATGCAAACTCAGTATAGTTCCAAGCGAGGTGATGAAGCGCCACGACCCAGATGTTACGGGACCATATATAAATTCCGCACCAAAGAACGCTCGTTAAAGTGCTGGCAAGCACGGCCATCAGAGATAACTCGTCGCCGGCAAAAATGGTTCCCACGCCAAACAGGCCGCAGACAAACAGCACGCCGTAGAGTGTGCCGATCTGTTTTTCTAAAATACGGAATAGAATGCCGCGAAAAATGAATTCCTCACCGATCGCAACGGCGCCAATGCCAAATACGACGAAGGCCATACCGCCCATGCCCTGAGATAAAACGACCTGATAATATCCAACAGCAAATAGCAGTAAAACCGGCAAGCCAATAGTGGCTGCTCCGCCAATCGTTCCGTATATCAATGCACGGCTTTTAAAAGCGAGTTCGGGCACTCGGCGCTTCTCGGCGATGCGGACGAACCCATAATAAAATACACCTGTAAGGATTATGTTGGCTAWGCCACTTACATTATAGACTTGGGCTTCGGTGAGGTCGACAAACGTCAAAACCATGGGCAGAACGGCAGTTTTTGATACAAATATCGCCGCTACCATTACGGCCAGCCCGAGCAGAATGTGGCCTGTAATTTTTCCGATTTCTTTTATGAATGTGATTGTTTTTGTCATGATAATTATCCCCGCTTACCCGCATAGTTTACTGGCAGGAAGCGTGTCCAGATATCATAATCCTGCGGTTTTAATCCGGCCAAGAGTGCCGAAAGGCCGAGCGTAAGCCAACTGGTTTAGCGAAAGTTTTTTGACGAAAAAAAACAAAGAAAAACCAGCCTACTTGTCTCAGTTTGGAGTAATTTCTCAGGCAGTAAATAGCTACCGTGTTTGGCTATATTTTTGAGTTAGCGATCTGCTTAGCTGGCTATTCAAAAATATAACTCTGCGAATCCGAAGATAGAATACCAAACGCAAACACCCTGAACGTCACCAGCCAAGGAGAAGTTTCAGTATTGAATTACAGGGATGACAATTGGCACCTTTCAATTGCACGACCTGCAGACATCGGTTATTTGCTAAAGGCTGAAAGTGCGAACCGACAGCATTGGCAAGAAGGGGGCGAAGCTGCATGACAGGTTTTCTTGAAGAAGTTGACGAGCAGCGCTGGGAAAAGCAGCTTGCAAACGCGCTACTACGCGCCGCAACTGCGCCGTTGACGGCCGCTGATGTCCGTGCGCTATTCGCTCGCTTCTTTGCGCTTGAGACGAGAGACCGCAAGCGTTCCAGTCTTTACCATCCTCTACCTGGACCTTCAGATGTCCTAATCAAACTCGCTGGCGAACAGACACTGCGGGATGTTTGCACAGCGTTGGAAGACTACGTCGCGCAAGCAAACGATAGTGAAAGCACATTGTTAGCAATTGGTCTGTTGGGTAGGTTGAACACTGTGTTACCGGCTGCCCCGCAAGATATTGCTGCCGTCCTGCACAAGATTGAGGTTGCGCAGCTTTCTGCCCCGGCCTTACTCGAAATACTCATGCTTCTGCATGAGCGGCAAAATTGGCAACCGCTACGTGATTTGGCGAGAAAGGCGATCGAACAGGTACCGGCTACAGTGGACTATTATCCAGTGGCGCTTGACCTTTTCATGCTCGCGGAGGGGCGCCTTCTGATCCGGTCGTGGCGACAGGGGGAACAGGACCCGGCACTTATCGAAAAAACGTGCACGAGCCTCGACTGGGCCACTGAACGAGCTGCAGAGCACCCCAAAAGCCGGTATCTTCTCAAATCCGTGAAGGCCTCRATCCGTGGGGACTATACTGAAAGCATAAAGTACATGCTGAAGGCGCAGTCGGCACCAGGGCTGATGTTCCGGATATTCTCCCACAACCTAGATCATTTTGTTCCGTTGTCGTGGAATCCGCCGCTGCTTGATACGGCAGGTGGCCCCGGCACGACTTACTACCGGCATTCGCCCAATGACCGAGCCTGTTTGCTAGTATCATCCGACCGGGTCTATTTYGAAAAATATGCCGATCATTTCCTTGCTTCCTTTGCACACTGGAACCAGGACAACCTAATTCACTGGCATTTCGTAAACTATAAGCCATTGCAACATATCATTGACGACCTTGAGGCACGGCACGGCGTGCGCATCAACTACACCGTCGAACAACAACCACTTTTGGATACAGCGCCTGAGCTCATACGCGGCTACTATGCATGCGCGCGCTACWTACATTTRCCTGCTTATCTAGCGCATTACGGCAAGATATTCATTACGGATGTCGACGGCGTGATTTGCCAGCCGATTGACGCGCAGCTACTAGGCTCAGAAAACACAGTCTATTTGCACGGTGGCCTGCTACACAAGCCGCATCCTTTCCCAGCCTTTATCTGGGATTCCATCCGAGCGGGTGCCTTCGGTATAACGGGGGATAACCAAAGCGTACAATTTGCCAAATACGTCGCCTCCTATCTGMGGCGGCGTTTTGAAGAATGTAGGGGCAATAATCAACGCTTTTTTTATGCCGATCAGGTTGCTTTGATGCTCGCCTTTTGTYGCTTCAAAGATACRCTYWCKTTTCGTTCAATYGACGGARTTTATTCGCAAAWTACMGATGGCTTTCGGRAACCTAYTGCCGATACATATCTATTCCCTCATCAACCAGCAGGATAACCAGCGTAAANAACCCCAGAAKACCTCCACGCAGGCCGCAACTAGCTCCTATTCGGGATTTTGAGTGTGGCTATGAACCCATTGTGCCGGTCTCTTCCGCCTTCAGGTCGAGAACTTGAGTGCCGAGGTTATTGTACGRTGTTGCTATAGGCGGGACTGCGGCGGAAATCCACRRCRTGAATGCACCCAGAAAAAAGTAARCTGTCCTCAATCAATCGCCCCTATTTTGAATGGCCGCCAAAGAGCGCGAAATCATCTTCGGSGTCACCTTGCCAATCTTCGCTACCGGCAAAGCGCGCTTCGGCGATGTAGCTTGGGCCTTCAGCCGTCATGCGGCTGGAAAACAGGCTGATATGATCAACCATTTGCGGTGGGCTTTTGAGCGTACCGTTGCCGGTAACCCAGTCCCCGAAATAGGTTTTGGCGCCGCGAGCAAAACGCGCGAGCGTTACATGAGGTTTATAGCGCCGCCTGTCGGTGGTCACGTCAATCTGCTCAAGYGYATTGAGTATTTTTTCGTGTAGATGCTGCAAGGGGGTGCCGTCAGCCACCCCGGCCCACAAGGCTTTTGGCTGATCTGAAGTGCCGAACATGCCAACGCCTTCAAGCACCAGTTCAAACGGGTCAAACCTTATACACGACAGTTCATCTTCAATCTCGCGCATCGTATGAGCGGGTACGGCACCGATGAAAGCCAGCGTCAGATGAAGCTGCTCGTCTGATTGCCACCGCGCGCCTTCAACGCCGCCGCGCGCAAATTCAAGGGAACCTAAAAGGGAGGGGGATAATTCTATACCTACAAACAATCGTATCATAGCCGCAGCATGCCATCATCTGGCAGCCATGGAAAGAGCCTTAAGAAACTTATTGGCCGAGGGCTTTTAGAACAATCGGGCCCATCTTTTCAACGATTATAGCCACACCTTCTTTCGTCGGGTGTATCCCGTCCGACTGATTAAGCGCTGGGTTCAGAGCAACGCCTTCCAAGAAAAACGGGTAAAGCAGCACATCATATTTCCGAGCCATATCTGGAAATATAGTATCAAAGTCTTCTACATATTCGCGTCCCCAGATCGGCGTCGCCAACATTCCGGTGATCAGCGCAGGAATTTTTCTATCTGCCAGAATTTTCATCATAGCATCAATATTAGTGCGCACAATTTTGGGGGACACGCCTCGAAGCGCATCATTTGCACCAAACTCTACAATCACCAATGAGGGCTTGCCGTTCTTGAACGGCGACAGTCCCCAATCAAGTCGAGAAAGGCCACCCGTCGAAGTATCGCCAGAAACGCCTCCATTCACTACATGAACCGCAACATCAGAATGCGCGTTCAGCCAGACTTCCAGCTGGTCGGTAAAACCCTCCCCCGGCGGTAAGCCGTAGCCCGCGGTTAAGCTATCGCCGAACGCCAAAATCTGCACAGGCGCATCGGCTGACGTGYCAAGTTTCACTACGCTAGACGCGAAAACATGGCCATTTGTCGCAAAAACAGCCAAAAGACTCGTAAATGCGCAAAAAACTAATATCTTAATAGAGCCAAAGCCAAACACGGCATGCTTCTCCTTGAGGGGCAATAAATGCGAGATAATAAACAATAACAAAATATTTGGCAGCGAAGGACTAAAATTACAATGGCCAATCTTACGAACGTTATAGAATTACGTGATGTGTCCCTGACGCTAGAATCTGGCGCGGGTCCTGTAAACATCCTCAAGGAAATTAATTTCACCATCCAGCAAGGGCAAAGTGTCGGCATCGTCGGCCCGTCCGGGTCCGGCAAATCATCGCTAATGAGCGTGATGACCGGACTGGAACAAGCAACCRCGGGCGACGTGATCATCGACGGCTTGTCCTACACCGGCGCCGACGAAGATACGCTTGCGCGCCACCGGCTGAAAAATGTCGGCATCGTGATGCAGGCGKTTCAHTNTRATYCCVACBATGACSGCRCTTGARAAYGTTGCCGTGCCGCTKGAGCTTGCTGGCGTRAACGACGCCTTTGATCTCGCTGCCAAAGAACTTGAGCTTGTAGGCCTTGCCCACCGGATGGAGCATTACCCAACGCAGCTGTCTGGCGGCGAGCAGCAGCGCGTGGCCCTTGCCCGCGCCCTCGTGCCGCAACCAGCCCTGCTATACGGCGATGAGCCAACCGGCAATCTGGAYGGCCAAACMGGMCRMGGTGTGATTGACCTRATYTTCAAACTGGCGCGTGAACGCAATTCAACGCTTATCCTTGTTACCCACGACCCAGCGCTAGCTGACCGCTGTGACCGGGTTATTTCAATGGGTGACGGCCACATCATCGACGATACGGGCGATACCAGCAGCGTTACCGGCGATACGGACGCTGTATCCCAAGTGACCAGCAAATGATCACCCGCAACGCCTCAACGCCAGTTGCGTTAAAACTGGCCCTCAGGGAGCTGCGCGGCGGCCTCGGTGGGTTTAAAATATTCATGGCTTGTTTGATCCTGGGTGTTTCTGCCATCGCGGCAATTGGGTCTTTGACCCGCGCGATACAGGACGGCATGGAACGCGAAGGCCAATCGATCCTCGGCGGTGACCTGGAGATTAGCGCCAGCCAAATTAAACCTGGCCCAGAACTTCTGACGTGGGCTAACGAGAAGGGTGACGTTTCTAGCAGCGCTCGTTTTCGAACCATGGCGCTGGTCTCAGCCACCACGCAGGATGATATCCCGCGCTCAACCCTTGTGGAGATGCGCGCCGTTGATGATGGTTATCCGCTTTACGGCACCTTCAAAACCTCGCCTGCTATGTCCACGGTAGATTTATTCGCCAAACGCGGCGAATTATGGGGCGCGGCGGTAGAGCCTGCGCTTGCGACAAAACTCGATATAGCTATCGGCGATGTGCTTAAGTTCGGTGATGTAAAAGCCGAAATTCGCGCTTTCATTGAGAGCGAACCGGACAAAGCCAACCTAGGCTTCCAACTTGGCCCCTCGGTTTTCATCCACTATAACGCGCTTGAAGAAACTGGCCTTGTAACCACAGGGTCCTTTATCAGCTACGCCTACCGTATACGCTTACCTGGCGGTGAAGGAATTAAGGCTGCGCGGGATGATCTGAAAGAAGCCTTTCCTGATGCCACCTGGCGTGTGCGGGACCGCAACAATTCGGCCCCTGGCCTTCGTGCCTTCATCGAACAGATGGGCATCTTTCTAACACTAGTCGGTGTATCGTCCCTTGTGGTGGGCGGCGTCGGCGTCGGCAATGCGGTAAAAGGGTATATGGACCGCAAGACAAAAACCATTGCCACTCTAAAAATTCTAGGTGCTGAAGGCAGCACAATTTTCGCAGTCTATTTCTTCCAGATTTTGTTGATCGGTTTTGTTGCAATTTTGATCGGCACTGCCATTGGTGCCATGCTACCAACTGTGCTGGGCGCCTTTCTGCCAGCCTCGCTTCCTGTCAACCCTGACGGCGGTGTGTACCCAGTTGCGCTAGCGCTGGCAGCACTATACGGCTTGATGATCACGGTTGCCTTCACAGTATGGCCRCTCGGCAAAGCCCGCGACATGCCGGCTGTGCATCTGTTCCGCTCGGTGGTTGCAAATGACCGCAAGCGGCTCCGGTTTATATATATCGCGGCAATCTTTGGTGCTACGTCCGTGGTTGTTTTGTTGGCTGTTGGTTTATCAGATAACCGCTTTCTGGCAGCAGGATTTATGGCCGGATCTGGCGTAACACTTGGCATCCTTAGGCTAACGAGCTGGTTGATTGAACGCGGCGCCGCTAACGCTCCGCGGCCTAGAAACCCATTAGCACGGATGGCTGTTGCCAATTTGCATAGACCAGGTGCCGCTACTGGGGCCGTCGTGATATCGCTTGGCCTTGGACTGACGCTTTTTGCGGGACTAGCTTTGATTGAAGGCAACCTCGGCAAAACATTGAGCGACAATTTACCAACCAAGGTCCCCAGCAATGCGCTTATTGATATACAGCGCTATCAGTTAGAGGATCTTTCAACGTCCGTCCGGGCAATACCTGGGGTCGAGGAGCTGGACGTAATTCCAAGCCTTCGGGGCCGAGTTTTAAAATTGAACGGTGTTCTGGCTCAAGATGTGGAAGTGCGGCAAGACGTGCGCTGGGTACTCCGCGGCGACCGCGGGCTCACCTATGTAAAAGAGTTAAACAACGGCAGTAAAGTCGTAGACGGCACTTGGTGGCCCGAGAACTATGATGGCCCACCGGAAATAAGCATGGGTAAAAATATTGCTGAAGGGCTGGGTTTGAAAGTTGGCGATACCATTACAGTCGCTGTGTTGGGGCGCGAAATTACTGCCACGCTTCGCTCTTTGCGAGAGATCGAATGGCGTTCCTTTGGCTTTAATTTC
>JAESRJ010000035.1 GCA_016764715.1 Kordiimonadaceae bacterium
CTGCTCGGCTGCAATCAATATGGTCTTTCCTTTCAGAGGTTGCCCCTCCCAGAGATCGATGCCGTGTGTATATATTTGCGATTGGCTAAGTTTGCGCCTTGAACTTAGACGAAAGGCGTAATGCTTCCATGCTTCCTCAAAACGGCCCATATAGAACAACATTTGCGCTGCGCCCAAACGGGGCTCAGAAGATTCTGGATTCAACTCAATTGATCTCAAATCATTTTCCAGCGCCCGTTCATAGTCGCCAGCCATTAAAAAGGACTGCCCATAGTTACTGAAGATTTTGAAATCATTGGGATTTAACCGAATAGCCTCTTCGAAAAAGACATTCGCTGCTTCGACCCCGTCCCGCGACCGAACTTGGGTAGCAAGCACATTCCACAAGTTGCTATCGTTGGGAAACAAAGGCAGTACRCTTTGYAGCATCTCAATGCTTTCGTCGTACATGTCWAGGCCRGAGTATGCAGTAGCCAAGTTTACATAATGATTGGGCACCTGCGGTTCCATCTCAATCAGCGTCAAACATAGCTTTCTTCCTACATCATGCATCCCCATCTCRAGAGAAAGTGTTARCATAATACTGCATATCTCAGAAGTGGCGCCGTGTACCGCAAGTGTCCGTTCTAGCACCATAATTGCCTTATCGCGAACTCCCAGTTGCGACAGCGCAAAAGATAATATAGTCAACAATGATAGGTCTTCAGGCATTGCGTCCCATGCCTTTAGCAAATGCGGCAGCGCTAATTCCCACTCCTGATTGTCAGCATATTCCTGGCCTTTTTTTAAGGCGCGGCGCAATTCTCCCACTGATAAATTAGCGGCTGAGTACCCTGCGCGTTCCAATTTGGTTTTCAGCACAGCCACTTTTGGGCGCCTATTTTTTCTTTTTGCTTTGGCCGCCAACGTATTCTCCCGGCTATACAGTGCCCCGAAATATGGGGCAGAATCGGTCAATTGATGAAGCTATACTCGGAGACTGCAAGTCGAATGCCAAAAAAATAGTAGCACTACCCGCATTGAATTCCTTATGGTATAAAGAGTTAACAAGATTTAAACTGATTCTATGATAACATGAACTAACAATCTCCGGGAGGAAAATATGGCGCTGAAACTATCCTTGAAACCAGACGAAAGACTGGTGATAAATGGCGCGGTACTTGCTAATGGTGATAGAAGAACAACTTTAATTGTTCATAACAAAGCCTCTATCCTCCGCGAGAAGGATATAATGCAGGAAACAGACGTCACCACGCCAGCGCGTCGGATCTATTTTCCGATCATGCTGATGTATATGGACCAAGGCCAGCAAGACAAATATTATGAAGAATTTGTTTTGCGAATGACGGAGTTTATGAACGCTATCAGTACGCCTGAAGCAATAGAGATTTGCGTGAAGGTAAGCCGAGAGGTTATGAACAGGAACTATTATAAAGCGCTCATTAGCTGTAAAAAGCTGATCGTTTTTGAGCTGGACAAACTTGCAGCCGTGTAACAGTAGCGTTGCAAGCCTTAGGAATTAGATGTCGTATCAAGCTTATCAGAAAGCCCAACAGTCTTCCGAGACGGCTAGCCAGATTGAATACCGGCTATTTGTGCAGGTAACCAATTCGCTTATTACTGCGCGGGATAACGGCTTAAAAGGCTCTAAGCTTGTAGGTGCGCTGGACTGGAACCGCCGCATGTGGTCTGTGTTCTCATCAGATTGCGGGGCGGAAGGCAACGGCCTACCGGATCAACTGCGAGCCAGCATTGTATCGCTGTCCATTTGGGTTTCTAAGCACTCATCGGCTATTGTACGCGGCGATGGCTCCATTGATGATTTGATCAATATCAATAAAACGATCATGGAAGGCCTCGCGGCCCAGGCCAAGTTGCAGCAAAAAGCTAGCGCGCARCAGGACAATGGCCAAACATCCCCACCGAACACCTCTGTGAACTCCATTCTTTAAAAGTTTCCTTGCCCAAGAACCATTTTTACACCGGCACAACCAAAAAGATGCCCTTGTACCAATAGGTCAACTTGGCGTTTGGTGTTTAGCGGCACAACGCTCCCGTCAGCTCTCGCCAAAATCGTGAACCTACCGGTAGGCAAATAATGCCAGCCGCCAACGCCTAGCCGTCCTCCCGCTAGGCAAAAAATACCGCGACAACTCGAGATTACCAATTACAATTTGTAATGCATGTAAATCCAGGGCGTGGTAAACACGAAATTAACCATTTAAAATCAACTGATTACACGCCTATTCAGCGAAATGTCACAAATTGGCACACCGAATGCAATCAAGTGGCTAGAAGCAAAAGGCTTCTGTGAGCAGTAAGGCTCGCTAAAAGACTCAGAATGGAGACGACCCAATGGCATTTTCTGTCAATACGAACGCAGGCGCTTTCGCGGCCCTGCAAAACCTCAATAGAACCACAGACCTACTCAATACCACGCAGACCCAGATTAATACGGGCCTGAAGGTTTCATCTGCAAAAGATGATGCGGCGACATTCGCAATTGCGCAAACACTGCGCGGTGACGTTGCCGGCCTTAACTCAGTAAAAAGTTCCCTTGACCGGGCTTCTTCCACACTTGACGTGGCACTTGCTGCCGGCGAAGCTGTTTCTGATCTTTTGATAGAGCTGAAGGAAAAAGCTGTCGCTGCTTCCGACACAGGACTGGACACAGCAAGCAGGACCGCAATTAACTCTGACTTCGTCCAGCTCCGCGATCAGATCACATCGATCGTTAGCAATGCAGAGTTCAACGGCACCAACGCAGTTGACGGTACAGGTACCATTAGTGCAATTACCAATAGCGATGGCAGCAATACCATTGCTATCGCCACGCAGAACCTAACACTGGGTGGGGGCACAGTTACCATTACCGCGACCCAGTCAATCAACTCAACGGGCGACGCAACAGCTGCAGTCGCAAATATTGAGAGCTCAATTGCTAATGTGAACACCGCGCTGTCTGCCCTCGGTTCTGGCGCCAACCGCCTTGACCTACAGCGGACGTTTGTTGACAGCCTATCTGACAATATTGAAATCGGTATCGGTAATCTTGTTGACGCCGACCTGGCGCGGACAAGTGCTGACTTGCAGGCATTGCAAGTTAGGCAACAGCTCGGCCTTCAGGCGCTTTCGATCGCCAATCAGGCTCCTGGCACGGTACTATCACTCTTCCAATAAAAACTAATGCCCCTGTTCAAAACGAGGGCCCTCCGGGGCCCTTTTTTGTTGCGAGAAGGCAGCCGTTTTGACGTCTTCACACCACCTCCCGCGCTAGGCAAGATATGCCTAGGCGTAGGCACATTTTTCCAGATACAAGTATAATGGTACTCTCAACCACTGATTTACGATTACCATCCTAAGGCTGYAGCCGAAGCCTCAGGGTAAAGAGTAAATTAACCAAGTAAAATCAAATAGATAGAGCATAAAAAAAGAAGTCGCATTCGTTGGCGCACTTCTTGCTTTTAAGTGAGCGGAAGCAAAACGCTTCTGTGAGCAAAACGCTCACGACGTAACTCAGAATGGAGACGACCAAATGGCATTTTCTGTCAATACAAATGCAGGCGCATTCGCCGCTCTGCAAAACCTTAATAAAACCACAGCATTGCTCAACATCACACAGACCCAGATTAATACGGGCCTGAAGGTGTCATCAGCRAAAGACGATGCTGCGACGTTTGCTATTGCGCAAACACTTCGTGGTGACGTTGCCGGTCTTAACTCAGTTAAAAGTTCACTAGACCGGGCCAGTTCAACAATTGATGTTGCCTTAGCCGCCGGCGAGGCAGTTTCAGATCTGCTGATTGAGCTCAAAGAGAAAGCAGTTGCAGCCAAAGATACTGGCCTCGACACTGCCAGCCGAACTGCAATTAACGCGGATTTTGAACAGCTTCGTGATCAAATCACTTCAATTGTAAGCAATGCTGCGTTTAACGGCCAAAACGCCGTTGAAGAAAACGGCACTGCAATTTCAGCTATTACGAATGATGATGGCAGTAATTCAATTGCTATTGCAGCTCAGAACCTATCGCTTACTTCCACTGGCAACACCAGTAACGTGACGATATCTACAAGCCAAGATATTAGCACAGTAGCCCTTGCATCTGCAGCTGTTACTAACATTGAAGACTCGATTGCAAATGTGAACACAGCGCTTTCTGCGCTTGGTTCAGGCGCGAACCGGCTTGATCTACAGCGGACGTTTGTTGATAGTCTGTCTGACAACATTGAAGTCGGTATCGGCAATCTAGTTGACGCTGATCTTGCTCGGACAAGTGCTGACTTGCAAGCCTTGCAGGTTAGGCAACAGCTCGGTCTTCAGGCGCTTTCGATCGCCAATCAGGCTCCCGGCACAGTACTTTCACTTTTCCGATAAATGGTTAAACAGACCGTTCACGACCAGGGCCCTTCGGGGCCCTTTTTTATTGCGATTAGGTTGCCAGTTGATGCAGCTGGTAGCCCGTCTCGCATGTTAGGCAAAACATGCCTACGTCTAGGCACATTTTTCCGAAAACAGGCGCGCTCGCACATTCAATCAATGATTTAGGAATACCATTCTAAGGCTACAGCCAAGAGCTTAGGGTAAAGAAGAAATTAACCAAGTAAAATCAAAYAGATARNGCRGWAAMCCYAWAMSWWCAWCNCRTTGGYSYAYTTCTTGCTTAWTWCRSYAAGGAAGCAAAATGCTTCTGCGAGCAAAATGCTCGCAACGTAACTCAGAATGGAGACGACCAAATGGCATTTTCTGTCAATACTAATGCAGGCGCATTCGCTGCTCTGCAAAACCTAAACCGAACAACAGATTTGTTGAATACCACTCAGACCCAGATTAACACGGGCCYGAAGGTTTCTTCTGCAAAAGACGATGCTGCGACGTTTGCTATTGCGCAAACACTTCGCGGTGACGTTGCTGGCCTCAACTCAGTAAAAAGCTCACTAGACCGGGCTTCTTCAACTGTTGATGTGGCACTTGCAGCAGGCGAAGCTGTTTCTGATTTGCTCATYGAACTGAAAGAAAAAGCAGTTGCTGCTTCTGATACTGGCCTCGATACTGCCAGCCGGACAGCTATTAGCGCAGATTTCGTTCAACTGCGCGATCAAATCACGTCGATTGTAAGTAACGCTGAATTCAATGGCCAAAATGCCGTTGACGGAACCGGTACCATTAGCGCAATCACAAACGATGACGGTAGCAACACAATTGCTATTGCTGCTCAGAATTTAACATTGAGTGGCAGTACTGTTACCATCACCACAACACAGACCATCGGCACTTCTACACTCGCCGCTGCAGCAGTAACTAACATCGAAAGCTCCATTGCTAACGTAAACACTGCTTTGTCTGCTCTYGGTTCTGGCGCGAACCGCATCGATCTACAGCGAACCTTTGTTGATAGCCTCTCAGACAACATTGAAGTAGGTATCGGTAACCTCGTTGATGCTGACCTAGCACGGACAAGTGCTGATCTGCAGGCGTTGCAGGTTCGGCAGCAGCTCGGCCTTCAGGCGCTTTCGATCGCCAACCAGGCTCCTGGCACGGTGCTTTCACTGTTCCGATAAACGGCTATTTAACCCRTTCACTACTAGGGCCCTCCGGGGCCCTTTTTTACTTCATCGCTTTATTGGCAAGCTCGTCACACTTTTTAACTGCAGATTAATACCGCGTAAACACATAGGGATCTGCCGCCGCGCCTGTCGCATCGCATGCACGCCCTTAGTCCACTAGCGAAAATGGCCAAAATGCGCATGCGACACGAAACTTCCGCAATCTAATCGATTTTCTTCGGTTTTCTCGAAATACACCCAAAACTGGCACGCGAAATGCTTCGAAATTACTAGAGGCAAAAGGCTTCTGCGAGTACAATGCTCGAAGTTAACTCAGAAAGGAGATCAGCATGGGTTTTTCTGTCAACACTAACGCAGGCGCACTTGCTGCTCTTCGCACCCTTGGTGCAACAACAGCCCTTCTCAGGATCGCCCAAAATCAGATTACAACAGGCCTAAAGGTCTCCTCAGCGAAAGATAACGGCGCAACGTTCGCAATTGCGCAAAGACTTCGCGGTGACGTTGCCGGCCTAAATGCTGTAAAAGGATCACTAGACCGGGCATCCTCTACCGTGGACGTCGCACTTGCCGCTTCTGAAGCTGTTTCTGATTTACTAATTGAGCTTAAAGAAAAAGCGGTTGCAGCCTCCGATGCAGGGCTAGATACAGCGAGCAGAACTGCAATAAATCAAGATTTTCTAGCACTGCGTGACCAAATCACCTCGATTGTAAACAATGCGTCCTTCAATGGGACAAACGCCGTAAACGGCACAGGTACAATAAGCGCGATTACCAACGCTAACGGCAGCAATTCCATATCCATTGCCTCCCAAAACTTATCCTTGAGCGGCGGAACTGTGCTTATTACAACAACACAGTCCATCAGCACAGCGACCCTTGCTGCCGCGGCCGTTACGGATATTGAGAACTCCATTGCTAATCTCAATATCTCTTTGTCAGCACTTGGATCTGGCGCGAACCGGCTTGATTTGCAACGAAACTTTGTTAACAAGCTGTCCGATAGTATAGAGGTCGGCATAGGTAACCTAGTCGACGCGGACCTAGCTCGTGTTAGCGCGAACCTTCAGGCATTACAGGTACGGCAGCAATTGGGCATACAGGCTCTAGCAATAGCCAATCAGGCGCCAACTTCGATCCTCTCCCTGTTCCGGTAAAAGCCAAACCTAGGCATTAATGGCTCCTAGCGGGCCTCTTTCCCTTTAAAGCGCACCGATTTCACATAAGTGTGATCATCTTTGCCCACCTGCGCATTTCGGGCAATTTCTACCTGATAAAAGCTTCCGCCATCAGGGATGATTCTCTGTCATATTCTGAATTCCCCTTTAAAATCAATAATATAAAACTGGCATGCGGATTGCGATAAAGCCCCTGAGAGCAGAATGCTCAAGAAATCTCAGAAAGGAGACGGACGATGGCTTTTTCCGTAAATACTAATGCGGCCGCATTCTCGGCGCTACAAAATTTGAATGCAACGAGTGTACGGCTGGATAAAGTACAGACACAAATCAACACRGGGTTAAAAGTGGCTTCAGCCAAGGAYRATGGGGCGGTATWCGCCATAGCACAGWCACTACGTGCTGATGTRRSMGGGCTYAGMGCAGCCAGYTCATCYATTGACCGAGCTTTGTCGACCATCGATGTTGCTTTGGCAGCAGGTGAGGCCGTATCCGACCTTCTTATCGAACTTAAGGAGAAGGCCGTTGCGGCTAAAGATTCCGGGCTAGACACGTCAAGTAGAAATTCATTGAATGATGATTTCACCCARYTAAGGGACCARATCAATTCAATCGTKAATAATGCRRMGTTCAAYGGTACGAAYGCRGTCMRAAACGGTGGTACAGCAATTGTTGCTATCACCAACGGTGACGGCACAGCTACCATTTCAATTGCAGCACAGGACTTGTCCCTAACAGGCTCTAACGTGACCCTCACGGCAGGCTCAGCCATATCTACGGTTACCCTTGCATCAGCGGCGGTTACGGCGATTGAAAGCTCTATTGCAAACGTTAACACATCCCTTTCCACACTCGGATCGGGCGCAAATCGTTTGGAACTTCAGAAAACGTTTGTCAGTCAACTGTCTGACACACTTGAAGTAGGAATCGGCAACTTAGTTGACGCAGATATCGCAAGAGCGTCTGCAGATTTACAGGCAATCCAAGTACAGCAACAGCTGGGCTTGCAGGCACTGTCAATTGCCAACCAAGCACCTCAGGCTGTTCTCAGTCTGTTCGGAGGCTAAAACCAATGAAATGCCGGGCACTTTGGTGCCCGGCATTTACTCAAGCGCTTTCAGCATAGGCAGCTTTTGCCCAGCCTTGCCCTGCACTTTTTGCCGCCAAACCCCACAAATATCGCTCAGTTTATTACCAAAAAATTAACCATACTACTGGCCGTCAGGATTTATTCTATGCGCCAAAACCTGTTACATGGTTAACGAAACAGTAACTTCATTCTAATTTATCGTGTTTTTATGGCATGAAATTTGCCTCAAATTACASYGGAAGCAAAAGGCTTCTASGGGCYTCGGCCCAARYARCTCTCAGAATGGAGATTACACATGGCATTCTCTGTCAATACCAACGCAGGCGCCTTTGCGGCCCTGCAAAATCTAAACAAAACCACCAACCAACTCGGTGCTCTTCAAACCCAAATCAACACAGGTTTGAAAGTCGCGTCCGCTAAAGACGACGCTGCAACATTCGCCATCGCTCAAACTTTGCGCGGCGATGTTGCTGGCCTAAATGCTGTTAAAGGGTCACTTGACCGTGCCTCTTCAACACTAGACGTGGCACTTGCTGCTGGCGAGGCCGTTTCTGATCTACTTATTGAACTGAAAGAAAAAGCMGTTGCTGCRAAGGACAGYGGYCTGGATACAGCCAGCCGCACTTCTATCAGTGCTGATTTTGTTCAATTGCGCGATCAGATCACATCGATCGTCAACAATGCTGAGTTTAATGGCCAAAACGCTGTTAAGTCCTCGGGAACCGCGATCGTCGCAATTACTAACGATGATGGTAGCAATACTATTACTGTCGCCGCTCAGGATCTATCGCTAGGTGGCGGAAAGGTAACCCTTGCAGCTACCGAGTCTGTTGGAACAGCCGCCCTTGCTTCAGCTGCGGTGACAAAAATTGAAGCATCCATCTTGAACGTCAATACTTCGCTGTCTGCTCTAGGTTCAGGTTCTAACCGCCTCGACCTTCAAAGGACATTCGTTGATAGCTTGTCGGACAATATCGAAGTAGGTATCGGTAACCTTGTTGACGCCGACCTCGCCCGAACAAGCGCAGACTTGCAAGCTCTGCAGGTTAAGCAACAGCTCGGTTTACAAGCGTTGTCCATYGCAAATCARGCACCTGGAACAGTTCTTTCTCTCTTCCGGTAATTGATTTACGACGATCATTAGACAGCAGACATCAGGGCCCTTCGGGGCCCTTTTTCTTGCTACAGAGGCAAGTTTCCTACAGCGAAGCACAGCCGGTCATGCCTTGTATTCGCCGGCCAAAAGCCCCCAAAACCACACTTCCGCCCTACCCCACAAAGGGAAATAAATGCCTTGCTAGCTGCATTTTTTGCCTAAATATGCCTAACAGGAATTTAACTATAAGTAYCCAAAATTWGACTTTATKKCGGTATTTCAAGAGCTTAAYAAAAAGCCSTTATTRAAATACTAATCTAATATTAACCATAATACTGGTATATTTTTTGCTTATATACCAAGTAGAAGCAAAAGGCTTCTGTGGGCGTGAAGCCCATGCCACTCTCAGAATGGAGAAAAAAAATGGCATTTTCTGTCAACACCAACGCAGGCGCATTTGCGGCCCTGCAAAATCTAAACAAAACGACCAATCAACTCGGCGCACTTCAAACCCAAATCAACACAGGGTTAAAAGTCGCGTCAGCTAAAGACGATGCTGCTACATTTGCTATCGCGCAAACTTTGCGCGGTGATGTTGCAGGCCTAAACGCTGTTAAAGGGTCATTGGACCGCGCTTCGTCAACCTTAGACGTGGCCCTGGCAGCTGGCGAAGCTGTTTCTGATCTATTGATTGAACTGAAAGAAAAAGCAGTTGCAGCCAAAGATACTGGCCTCGACACCGCCAGCAGAACATCAATCAACAATGATTTCGCACAGCTCCGTGACCAAATCACGTCGATTGTAAGCAACGCTGAATTTAACGGCACCAATGTTGTTAAAGCCAGCGGTACCGCTGTTATTGCCATTACAAATGACAACGGCAGCAATAGCATTACTATCGCAGCCCAGAATCTCTCGCTATCTTCTACGGGCAACACTAGTAATGTCACTATTTCGACGCTCCAAAACATCAGCACAGCAACACTTGCAGCTGTTGCCGTTACCAACATTGAAAGTTCAATCAAGAATGTAAACACAGCGCTTTCAGCTCTGGGTTCCGGCTCCAACCGGCTTGATCTACAACGAACATTTGTTGATAGCTTGTCGGACAATATCGAAGTAGGCATCGGTAACCTTGTCGACGCCGATCTCGCGCGAACAAGTGCAGACTTGCAGGCCTTGCAGGTGAAGCAACAGCTCGGCCTACAGGCCCTGTCGATTGCCAACCAAGCACCTGGAACTGTGCTCTCACTCTTCCGGTAAGTGAGCTCTATATATCACATACTACGGGGCCCTTCGGGGCCCTTTTCTTGTGGCACAGAGATCCTGCTGCCAGCCTATTGCTGCGCCCGGCAACTTCTGCCGCCTTCAAATCAACTCGGAAAAACTTGCCCCACTCACCCTACAGTTTTTGCCGGAAAACCCTTTATTATCGGTTAACCATACTCGCTTCAAACGCCGAATACCCCTTCTTTTTCAAAGCGGTAGGTACCTGYCTTTAWTGAAATAMTAATCTAATATTAACCATATTATTGGTATAATTTTTGCTTRTRTAGYCATTAGAAGCAAAAGGCTTCTATGAACCTTAGGTTCATGCCACTCTCAGAATGGAGAAGAAAAATGGCATTTTCTGTCAACACGAATGCAGGSGCTTTCGCGGCCCTGCAAAATCTAAACAAAACGACAGGCCAACTGAACGGCCTTCAAACCCAAATTAATACGGGCCTGAAGGTTGCTTCCGCTAAAGACGACGCTGCTACGTTTGCCATTGCGCAAACACTGCGCGGTGACGTTGCTGGCCTAAACGCAGTTAAAGGATCACTTGACCGTGCGTCCTCGACCCTGGATGTTGCAATTGCAGCTGGGGAAGCCGTATCTGATCTCTTGATCGAATTGAAAGAAAAAGCGGTAGCAGCGAAAGACAGTGGTCTTGATACTGCTAGCCGAACTTCTATCAATAATGACTTCAAACAGCTGCGAGACCAAATCAACTCAATCGTTAGCAATGCTGAATTTAACGGCACTAATGCTGTTAAAAACGGCGGTAGCGCAATTTCTGCGATCACAAACGACAGCGGAAGTAATACGATTACGATTGCAGCTCAGGATTTGTCCCTAACGGGCACAAAAGTATCCCTGGGTGTCGCGCAATCGATCGGTACAGCTACTTTGGCATCTGTGGCGGTTACAAATATCGAAAGCTCAATTAAAAACGTGAACACGGCGCTTTCTGCCCTGGGTTCAGGTTCCAACAGGTTAGATCTGCAGCGAACATTTGTAGACAGCCTATCGGATAATATTGAAGTCGGTATTGGTAACCTTGTTGATGCCGATTTGGCTCGAACCAGCGCCGACCTGCAAGCCTTGCAGGTGAAACAACAGCTTGGCCTACAAGCGCTTTCAATCGCCAATCAGGCGCCGGGCACAGTAWTATCACTCTTCCGGTAAGTGATCCTAGCATCATTCAGTCCAAGGGCCCCTCGGGGCCCTTTTCTTTTGCCCACGTCAGCAGCCTATCCAAAATAAACCCGGTAGATAACGCGGCAATATGTACCACACCAAAGCCTAGGCCGGAAAAAACTGCCGCTTCGACCTGCACTTATTGCCGATAAAAACCTAACTCGCCGTTAACCAAACCCGGTTAGAAACATCAATTGCCACCTAGTTTCAATGACATAGATACCGGGYWATATTGAAATGMTARYCTAATATTAACCATATTATTGGTAYAATTTTTGCGTGAATATGCAACAGAAGCAAAAGGCTTCTATGAACCWTAGGTTCATGCCACTCTCAGAATGGAGAAAGACAATGGCATTTTCTGTCAATACCAACGCAGGCGCTTTYGCGGCCCTGCAAAATCTAAATAAAACGACCGGCCAGCTGAACGGCCTTCAAACCCAGATTAATACGGGCCTGAARGTTGCYTCAGCTAAAGACGATGCTGCTACGTTCGCGATTGCGCAAACCTTGCGCGGTGACGTAGCAGGCCTTAACGCTGTTAAGGGGTCACTTGACCGTGCGTCTTCTACTCTTGATGTTGCAATTGCAGCAGGCGAAGCCGTTTCCGATTTGCTGATAGAACTGAAAGAGAAAGCAGTTGCAGCAAAAGATASCGGCCTAGACACTGCAAGTCGGACGTCGATTAACGCAGATTTCAAGCAGTTACGCGATCAAATAACGTCGATTGTCGACAATGCTGAGTTTAACGGTACGAACGCCGTTAAAAACGGCGGCAGCAATATTTCTGCTATTACCAACGACAACGGCAGCAACTCGATAACGATCGCTAAACAAAATCTATCGTTAACTGGAGGTCAGGTTAAAATTACGGCAACGCAGGACGTTAGCACTGCAGCTCTCGCGTCTGCAGCGGTTACAAACCTCGAATCTTCAATCAAGAACGTTAACACGTCGCTTTCTGCTTTAGGGTCAGGTTCTAATAGGCTTGATCTACAGCGCACGTTTGTTGATAGCCTCTCGGATAATATTGAGGTGGGTATCGGAAACCTTGTTGATGCTGACTTGGCTCGCGTAAGCGCGGACTTGCAAGCATTGCAGGTGAAGCAACAACTCGGCCTCCAGGCGCTTTCAATCGCCAACCAGGCCCCAGGAACAGTTCTTTCGCTCTTCCGGTAACAGCCCACTATAAAGGCAATTTCAAGGGCCCTTCGGGGCCCTTTTCTTTTGCTCCAGCCAACCRCTRCAACGGCCAGAAAAWKGCCGTAGGCTCCAAAAAAAAGCTCGCAGAATAAGCAAAACTTGCCGCAGGGTCATTAAGCGGAAATTGCTGCCTAGCGCCTTAGTTATGCTTAACAAAAAATTAACCATGATGCAATATTTAATGCTTTATAATCAATAGCTTATTTCTATTTTTTGACTCGAAAAATTAGCCCAAATCGGCACACAAATTGCTACTTAGAAAACGGAAGCAAAAGGCTTCTATGAGCAAAAGGCTCTAATAAATTCTCAGAACGGAGATATCAAAATGGCATTTTCTGTCAATACAAATGCAGGCGCTTTCGCCGCCCTACAAAACCTCAACGTTACAACTAACCAACTCAGCACGTTGCAAACCCAAATCAACACTGGGTTAAAAGTTGCGTCCGCAAAAGATAATGGCGCTACTTTTGCTATTGCACAAACATTGCGCGGTGATGTTGCGGGCCTTAACGCTGTTAAATCATCCATCGACCGTGCCTCCTCCACACTTGATGTTGCTCTAGCTGCGGGGGAAGCCGTATCTGATCTTTTGATCGAGCTGAAAGAAAAAGCAGTTGCTGCCAAAGACACCGGGCTAGACACCGCMAGCAGAACATCAATTAACAATGATTTCGTTCAATTACGCGACCAAATCACCTCGATTGTAGATAACGCGGAATTCAACGGCCAAAACGCGGTTAAAAATAGCGGCACCGCTATTGTTGCTATCACAAATGATAATGGTAGCAACACSCTTACAATWGCAGCACAAGATCTGTCGCTCGCAGGATCAAAAGTCAGCTTAGGTGCGGCGCAGACAATTGGAACGGCCGCGCTGGCCTCAGTYGCTGTGACCAATATCGAAAGTTCGATTAAGAACGTCAACACCGCYYTRTCAGCGYTGGGTTCCGGCGCAAACCGGCTCGACCTTCAACGTACCTTTGTTAATAGCCTTTCCGACAACATTGAAGTGGGTATMGGAAACCTTGTTGACGCTGATTTGGCTCGTACAAGCGCCGATCTGCAAGCACTGCAGGTGAAACAACAACTTGGGCTACAGGCATTATCGATTGCCAATCAGGCACCAGGAACGGTTCTTTCACTCTTCAGGTAAACGAGAACAGTGACTCATTAACTTTAAGGGCCCTGCGGGGCCCTTTTCATTGGAAGGCCTCCTCGTATTTTTAATTTAYGCAAGGAACGAATTTTCAGGTGCAGTTGCGCAAAGGTAAAAAATATTTGGTGCGATATGCTGCAAAACTACATTTCGRCGCTTCCCWTCACCATCAGCCATAACTGAATTGTCCGCTTCACTCCGCCAGGGNACTATCAAATAAGGCCCAAGATGCGGCAATTTTTTCCATCTCGGACGATCCAAAATAACCAAAATACAGGGTCGGGAAAATACTGCCTAGCGCTYTAAATTTAAGCAAAGACAAGCGCTTCCYTTTTTGGTATTTTATCWTTTAAAAACAATATGTTAATGCATMATTTCAATATCCTAAATCAACGCCAAATGGCACGTATTTTGCTTAATTARATATGGACGCAAAAGGCTTCCAGGAGCAAAAGGCTCTAGTAATTCTCAGAATGGAGATTTCAAAATGGCATTTTCTGTCAATACCAACGCAGGCGCCTTCGCTGCACTGCAAAATCTTAATGTAACTACCAATCAACTAAGCAACCTACAGACCCAAATTAACACCGGCCTAAAGGTCGCATCCGCCAAAGATGACGCMGCCACGTTTGCTATAGCGCAAACTTTGCGCGGTGACGTTGCAGGCCTCAACGCAGTAAAATCCTCAATTGACCGAGCATCTTCCACGCTTGATGTGGCTCTTGCTGCTGGCGAAGCGGTTTCAGATTTATTGATCGAGCTTAAAGAAAAAGCAGTTGCCGCAAAGGATAGCGGCTTGGACACTGCCAGCAGAACTTCAATCAATGAAGATTTTAAACAGCTTCGTGACCAGATTACTTCAATCGTTGATAACGCTGAATTCAACGGCCAAAACAACGTTAAAAACGGCGGCCAAGCAATTATCGCCATTACAAACGATAATGGCAGCAATACAATTACCATCGCTGCACAGGATATCTCGCTTACAGGTACTAAAGTTACCATTACCGCAGGCACTGAAATTAATACCACTGCTCTTGCTTCGGTCGCTGTAGCCAAGATTGAATCGTCAATCAAAAATGTTAACACTGCCCTCTCAGCACTTGGGTCCGGCTCAAACCGGCTCGACTATCCATTGCCATTTTCCACCACTTCCACAAACCCCATATCCTCCATGATGGTATAGCTGGCGGGGAGCACCAACAGAGTTAGAA
>JAESRJ010000178.1 GCA_016764715.1 Kordiimonadaceae bacterium
AAATGAAAGCAAAAGAAGCCAGCAAAAGTGCGGCAGAGGCCTTCTTCAAATCCTGATAGTTTTAATTGAGACAAAAAAACAGGAATAGAGAGGGGAGGCCTTTTCTATTCCTGCATAGTTTACGACAGCGAGGTTCGTCGTTCGTCAAATTCAGATATGGTAATACGGGCTGGGCATTCACATGTGGCCGAGTGTCACAGCAGGCCGCCTTGTAGCAAGCCCCCGTAAAGTCAGGCGTATGGGATGGGTGGGGAGAAAACACCCACCCCAGAACGCCTAACAGTTACGCAGCGTCAGCTTCCAATGTTGGTATAGCGGTTTCGGTGGAGCGGATCTCAATATTCCGGGGCTTTTTATGCTCAGGGATCACGCGCTTCAAGCTCACCTGCAATAGGCCATTTTCGTATTTGGCTGCACCAATTTTTATGGTTTCAGCAAGCTCAAATCGGCGTTCAAACGCCCGCTTGGCAATGCCGCGGTGCAGAAATCTACGGTCTGCATCTTCTGGCGCACCGCGACCAGCAATCAACAAAGTACCTTCCTGGATCGTAATGGTTAATTCGTCTTGTGAGAAACCGGCAATCGCCATGGTGATCTGGTAATCATCCTCACCAAGCTTTTCAATATTGTAGGGCGGATAAGCAGACGCGCTATCATTATTCAGCGCTGATTCGACTAATCGGCTCAGATGGTCAAAGCCAACAGTACTGCTCATAAGGGGTGAAAGATCAAAATTAGGCATAGCAAGTCCTCCTTCAGAAGCGACAAGTTTTCGTCGGCCCACCACAATGGTCAGGCCTGAGTAACGCGCCGGTCCCACATTAGCAGCAACCGACAAAACTTATGTGGGGAGGGATATTAGTGCCTACAAGGGGCAAACAGAAAAAGGCGCCCCAAAAGGCGCCTGATCCAAAAAACTTAAAGTGTAGTAAAGGCTTACTTCTTGAGTGTAAGACCGCCACCGAATTTCTTCTTGAAACGAGATACACGGCCACCTTCAAGAAGGTTGCGTGTACCGCCAGTCCAAGCTGGATGCGATTTAGGGTCAACCTCAAGGGTCATTGTATCGCCTTCTGAACCCCATGTTGAACGGGTCTCAAAMGTTGTCCCGTCAGTCATAACCACCTTGATTGTGTGGTACTCGGGATGAATTTCTTGTTTCATGCTCTAATCTCCAAAGCGAGGCGTCCATATAGGCCAATCATGAAACCTTGGCAACCCTGAATCGGACTCTCATTGGGTGAATAGATTAAATAAGCCAAAACCACCCCAAGATCAGGGCATTCTTGCTCAGAGGCAAGATCACCGCTTCACCCAATTCTAATCGTCGTGCTGCAGTTCAAGCCGTTGAGAATCAGCAAATTTCAATATTTTCTTTGATAGCATAGCATACCGGAACCGCTTCTTAAGAGATTGGAAAACTGTATCGGTTTCAATACTGATTTTGTTTTCCATCATGAATTCTTGTAGTTGTTGACGCTGCAATAGCATCGAAGCCTCTTTGCGAACGCCTGCCCTGAACAATACATGCCAGCAATAATATAATTGTCCCACAGACATTTGAGAAACGAGTTTTTCTGTATGCACCAAGTCTTTTAAAGTCTCGATATTGCCAGCCCTGAATTGAAGAGACATCGCAAGTGCGCTGCAGCGGGAGAAAGGGAAGTTAWAGGCAATTGAATGTTTGCCTGAAACCAAGTGTTTTCCAAGTCCGTCAAAAGTATCAAAATATTCCGCCCGCGGCTCCGCTAGCAAGAGCTGGTCAAATAACTGACTAAGCTGCCTGCTTTCCTTTCGAAACCAGCTAAAATATTCAGCTAACTTTTTTTTGCAGCTATCGCTCATAATTACCCGGTCGTCAGGGAACATCTTAATTAGCTCCTCTATGCGAGTAGCTCGACAGAACTCGTCTTCCTGAGGGCTAAGCACGGCCGGGGGTCGATTTTTCTCACGCCAATCCTGAGTATCAAAAAACTCCGGTTTCCGATCGTCAACAGACCCGCCGATAAACCGAAAAACATCTGCCAAAACATCTTTAGTATTGTTGTAATAAAGACCCTGAAAAGGCACCAACAGCACCCTGTGCTGGCTCTTGTAGAGGCTGAATGAAAACTGGATAAAATCCCAAATAGCGAATATGCCAATATTACCGGATTTCCACCCATTTTGGCGTTTTGCCTTGCTATCCCATGATCGGATAACAGGAACTACGGGCCGGTGAAGCGCCACAATTTTCATCGCTGGCACTTGTTTTGTAACTTCATCAAGCCTGTGGAAATACCGCGGCCTTTTGTGCCCCACCAAACAATTTTCCATTGCCTGTTTCTGAGCGAGGCTTAGAATTTCGCTTTCCTTTAGCTTGCTCCGCTCATTTTGAAACGACTGCGGAAATACAATAGTGGAATGGTCACGATCGTTGTGAAAAACCTCACTTCCACAAAAAACAGTATCAAGGCTGTCTAAATATTTTGCAAAACCTGTTGTCCCGCTGCGCGGCACCCCCATCACTATAAAATCGATCTTCTTATTCATCCTGCCATTACCGCCCCCGAAATAACCTCTAGTATCTACAGGTTTGTCCCTTGTTTTAAAAATTACGACCGACTGTATTAGAAATAGTACATTCGGCTTCCCTAACACCAGCATCTTTATAGTGTGGCGATACACGTCTCGCACATTAGCGTACTTTCTTGTGGGTTTGGAGTTTCCCTTTGGCCGCTATCTCGTTCACTTTGGCATGCCATTGGCTTTTCCCTAAATTAGCGCCAACAAACTCGGCGAGCAGCTACATTAAAGCATTAGTTTACAGACATCCTGACACCGCATGAAAATCTTCGATTGGATTCCGTGCAAAGCATGCTTATATCTGCACCTTAAGTTAGTGAGGAACTCTTTATGAGCGATAGCGGCATGCGGGAAGAACAYCAGCCTCCAAAGGGGAAGCTGGTTAACCTGAGAACATTATGGACTTTTGTTGGCGTTTATAAACTTCAACTTGTTCTAGCGACGTTTTTTTTGCTCATAGCCGCAACAACAGTGCTCATTTTGCCGACTGCCATTGGCGACATAATTGACACTGCAAATAGCGGCGGCGGAGAAGACGGCGGCAGAGGGATCGCTATATTTTTCACCACCATTATCCTTGTCATGGCCACGGCTACAGCGATGCGCTTCTATTTCGTTAGCTGGCTTGGAGAGCGGGTCGTCGCAGATATCCGCAAAGCGGTGTACGAGCGGTTAATTACCCTGTCACCAGAATATTTCGAAGAAAACCGGCCCGGCGAGATTGTATCCCGCCTTACTGCAGACACTACTTTGGTACAAACCATTGTTGGTTCTAGCTTCTCTGTTTGGGCCCGCAATATATTGATCGCCATCGGCGGCACCGTTTGGCTTTTCTTCACCGCGCCAGAGCAAATGCGCTACATGATCATCATTGTTCCGCCGATCCTGTTTTTTGTAGTCTATATGGGCCGCCGAGTACGCAAACTGTCCCGTACCAGCCAGGATAAAGTTGCCGATGTCGGCGTCAGAGCAAACGAATCGCTTTCTGCACTGAATATTGTGCAGGCCTTCACGCAGGAGAAATTCGAGAGCCGCCGTTTTGGTGTCCATGTGGACGAAGCCTTTGACGTCGCCAAACGCCGCATTAAAATTCGAGCGATCCTCACCTTCGTAATTATGTTCCTGGTATTTGCCGGCATCGCAGCACTCATGTTTAACGGCCTGCAAAGTGTGTCCACCGGCAAGCTCTCTAGCGGTGAAATGACCCAGTTTATGCTTCGGTCTATATTCGTCGCTAGTTCATTCGCCTCCCTCACTGAAGTATATAGCGAATTGCAGCGTGCCGCGGGTGCTGCTGGCCGCTTGGCCGAACTGCTTACGGCGGAATCGACTATCAAAGCGCCCGACAAGCCTATCGCTTTGCCTGAAAGCATGAAGGGCGAYATTCATTTTGATCATGTRACGTTCCATTAYCCCAGCAAGAAGAAYATCGCCGCAYTGGTRGATTTTGAYCTGCAYGTAAARCCSGGGGAAACWGTTGCTCTKGTCGGGCCGTCYGGCGCWGGRAAATCAACCGTGTTGCAACTGTTGCTCCGTTTCTATGACCCGCAAAGCGGCTCGGTTACGATTGACGGCATCGACCTCTCCAAAACAGAGCCAACCGAATTCCGCAAACACATTGCTCTCGTGCCGCAAGACACCATAATTTTTGCCGATTCCGTTGCCGAAAACATCCGATACGGCAGGTTCGGTGCAACAGACGAGGAAGTGCGCGCTGCAGCGGTCTCGGCTGAGGCCCTCGCTTTCATCGAAGATGCACCCGAAGGTTTTGACACTTTCCTAGGGGAGCGCGGCACGCGCCTTTCTGGTGGCCAGCGCCAACGTATCGCCATTGCCCGCGGCATCCTGCGTGATGCCCCTATCCTGTTGCTGGACGAAGCCACAAGTGCCCTTGACGCKGAGAGCGAGCTTAAAGTGCAGGAGGCCCTAGAACACCTGATGGAAGGCCGGACGACCCTTGTAATTGCTCACCGGCTGGCGACCGTTAAAAAAGTTGACCGCATTGTTGTAATGGACGGCGGGAGAATAGTTGCTGAAGGCACACACGACGAGCTCGTCGCAAAAGGCGGCATATACAAAAGGCTAGCAGATCTGCAGTTTGGTTCCAGTACAGCCTAGGGGAATTAAGAAAGACCTAGAGTTTCCTGCTCTACTCCAAACGAAAATGGTGAACCGCGCTTTGTTTCAAAAAATAAAATCATTGCTCAGGCCTGAAACGAACGCCATCAGATGCATTGGTACGTACCATAAAACTGGCTCGGTTTGGCTTCAAGGTATCTTCAGTGAGCTTGCCGGTGAACTAGGCCTGCAGTTCACTGAGGTCGAAATCGATACTGATCTGGACCCCAGTGCCCTCAAAAACGCTTTCATTTTTAATCACAGCACGCGTTTCCCCCCCAACCTGTATTCCGAGCCAGTTTCCGGTGTCCGAATAATAAGAGACCCGCGAGACATGGTAATTTCTGCGGCGCATTATCATTGTTGGTCGTCTGAGCCATGGCTTCATGCCAAGCAGGATATTTTCGGTGGTAAAAGTTATAGTGAGGCCATCAAATCTTTGGAATTGGCACAGGAAACATACAGTTTCGAAATGCGTCATACGACAAGTTATGTCATAAGGCAGATGGTCAATTCAGACAGTAATAAAGCCCTACATAGGTTCATCGATAAGAATTTCCTTACCATCAGGTACGAAGACCTCATAGCGGACAGCGATTTGATCGAAGTGAAAAAGATTTGCCTACAGCTTAACATCTCGCTCAAAGAAACATCCGAGATATTTATGAAAAAGTCGCTATTTGGGCAGCAAAAACCGGACGGCGCACATATTCGGTCAGGCAAAACGCAGCAGTGGAAAACAGAGTTTAATCGAACCATAGCTGAAGAGTTTGCAAACCTGCATCAGGGCTCTCTAGAAACACTTGGATACGAAACCGACACATCTTGGCTTGATCAGTTTAGCGACTAGTTTTCCGCGTTGATCAGAGCGGGAATAATTTCCCGGGTAAACAAATTTTTTGCTGTAAACTGGCTTCGCATCCCAAAGTTTACACCGGTGAACGCCGCTACTAAATTCAGCTCGGGCACAATGAATATAAAAGTGCCTCCGTTACCATGTGCGTATGTCAAACTGATTTTCCTGTCAGATATAGTGCCGTCTTCAAGCCACCAGAGATACCCAAACTTTTCCCGGCGCTCATAAATTTCGGTATGCTCGCTGGTCATTGCCTTAACCCATTTCGCTGGCACCAATTCCTGCCCTTGCCATTCGCCCGCGTTTTCAATCAACAAACCTATTTTGAGTAAATCCCTTGAAGTTAACTTCAGATGTCCACCAGTATCCGCGAAGCCTTTGGGGGTATTAGCCCAGCTGGCCCCCTCAATTCCGAGAGGCTTAAACAAAAACTCGGCGGCTAAGGCCGGAACAGGCTTACMCGAAAGCTGGCGGATCACGCGCCCAAGCAAAACCACACCGCCAGTGCAGTAGCTAAAATGCTTGCCGCGCTCGAATGCATTTGGCTGCCTTAAAATAAACGACGCCCAATCCTCGGTGGGATACATTTTGTCTTCTTGGCCAAGCGAGGAAGGAATCCAATCGTTGCAAGCAATGCCAGAACGCATCGTCAGAATATTTTCTATGGTTATCTCACGTTTACTATCTGCAGCAGCAACGGCTGAAAACTCATTCGGTAAAATATCCGACAGCCGAGCATTCACCCCGCTAAGCTGACCCTTTTTTATAAGTTGACCGATCAAAATCGCGGTTACACTTTTTGTAGCTGATCGAATGTCGTGCTGCGTGTTTGCCGAAATACCCGGACCGTAGGCTTCGAACAGCATCTTCCCTTTGTGGCTTACGAGGCCACTGGTTACACCTTGGTACTTACCGGCTTCCAGGTTCTGTCCAATTGTGAGGATTGCTTCCGGAATTTCGTCTGCCGAAATTAAGGTGCTCGCCATGCTCACAAAAACTAGGGCTAGTGCACTACGACCAAAACTTTTCATGTAACTAGACCTACAACTATCATCGCTGCGTCAGGCGCATTTCGATGCGCCGGTTACGGCCGTAAGCGAATATGTTTTCAGCGGGGTCAATCGGTTGGTGCTCGCCAAAACCTGCCGCAGCAAGCCTGCTTGCCGGCACACCAGCTTCAATCAGAAACTCAACGACGCTAATCGCGCGGGCGCTTGAAAGTTCCCAGTTGCTTTTAAACAGGGCATTCGATATTGGCCGCTTATCCGTGTGGCCATCCACCCGCAAAATCCACGGCAACTCGCCCGGAATTTCCTTCGATATAGAGACCAGCGTTTCAGCAAACTTGCGCATTTCAGCTCGGCCAACGGGGCCTAATTCGGCGCTCGCACTGGCGAACAACAATTCCGACGCAAAAACGAACCTGTCGCCTTCGATCCGAATTTCAGGCCGGGTTGATAACACTTCTTTCAAGCGACCAAAGAACTCCGATCGGTATCYGGCAAGCTCCTGTACTTTACTGGCCAGGGCCCGATTTAATCTGCGGCCCATATCAACAATCACAGCTTGATTGCGCCTGTCCCGGTCRTCACTRGCATCCAGCGCGTCAYTCAAACGCGCCAATTGTTCGCGCAGCGCCGTTATATTATTCTGAAGCTGTATCACTTGCGCCTGTGCCCGGCGCGATAACGCCTGCTCTTTTGTGAGCKCTGTTTTGGACAGTCCAAACTTCTCAGTTAGATCGGCCGCATCCGTTTCAAATCTTTCGCGCGCTGCTGTCATTTCAGCAAGCCGAGTATCGGACACAGTAAGCGCCGATTTTAAAGCATCCAGATCCGCGCTTATTTTGTCCCGGTTAGCGTTAGCGTTATTTAGCGACGCGGCCAAATCAGTCATACTTGTGCGCAACGTTGAGTTTGCTGTTTGTTCAAGCTTCAGCAGATTTCCAAGCTGAGCCACCTGCCCGCGCAGTTCGGCAAGCGCTTGGTCGCGTCCTGTAATTGCTTGCCCTAAGAAAAACTGTGATAAAACAAACATCGACAATAGGAAAATAATCACCAGCAGCAGCGACGACAAGGCGTCCACAAACCCAGGCCATACAGTATCCGGCGCTGGCATTCCTCGGCGACGGCCACCAATCATGTCGAACCACCTATCATGTTAGGTGTGCGGCTCATATACGAGGGGTCCCAATGGTATCGTCGTCACTGCGTTTATCAAGCGTAGCAGCCAGCGTGCGCGAGAGTAGTTTCAGCTCAGAGCGCAGTCCTTCAACAATGGCATCAGAAGACCGTTCCTGTTCGGCAATCATACGCTTGATACCGATATCCATATTCACAATATGCTGCTTGGTGGCATCGTCCATGCTGGCAGTTACTGGCACAGTTGCATGAGCTTTGGTGTGTTCAGCTAGCCCTGCAATTGCCCCCGCTAAGGCTTTACTCGCATCATCACTTCTATTGGCTTGTTCTGCTTGATTGCTCATCTGATCAGACAAGGACGCCAACACTTCTGCAATTCCTGTCATGGTAGCCACTGTTTGCTGGCGACTGTCTTCAGACTGCTTCATGGTGCGCTGCAGCCTGTCTATACCGTCTGCCGTCTGTTCCAGTACCGCTGTCATGTAGGAATTCGGGCTGGCAACACCTTCTGACATCTCACTGCGCGACAGGTGTGTTACCGATGCCAACCAATCTTCTACGCCGTTATAAAAACGTGTTTGGGCCTGACTGGCCTGCAGATCCATAAAGCCAAGCATCAAACTCCCCGCAAGCCCGAAGAGTGAACTGGAGAAAGCTGTGCCCATGCCCGCAAGYGGYGCCTCTAGGCCCGCTTTCARTTCGTCAAACATCAAGGCCGTGTCGCTGCCGTCCACTGTCAGGCTTTTAATTGTGCCGCCGATCGCACCAATGGTGCCAAGAAGCCCCCAGAAAGTTCCCAGCAATCCGATAAGGATCAGCAACTGGGTAAAATAGCGGCTGGTCTCGCGGCTTTCTTCAAGGCGTGTCGCAATACCGTCAAGAACCGAGCGCATTGACATTGTAGACAGCCGCATGCCGCCTTCGGCCTGCGCAGCCAACAATGCCGCAGCAGGGGCCATAAGCTTGGGCGTAACCGTCGTAACGGCCCCTTCCTGACGCTTAAAGGCTGTGATCCAGTCAAGTTCGGGTTTCAGATCCACCACACGGCGGAACGCTATGACCAACCCAATGAGCAGTGTGACCATAATCACCCCGTTCAGGGCCACATTCGCTGCAAAGGCGCCAGCCAGGGCATCCTTTAGGAAAACACCCAAAAGCGCCACCGCTAGGACAAACAAGGTCATCCGGGTAATAAATTTTTGCGGTTTCAGCATGTCATCGGCTCTCCCTCATGAAGAAATCAAACTGCGCTATGAGCTTAGCAGCATTTTGACCCTAGTTTAGGGGCGAAATTGTGACTTGCAATGGGAAGGTTGTGAGAAAATGCTATCTGGCCGTCAAAAAAGCGTCTACTGCCGCTTGCTGTTCTGCGCGCGGTGTCGTCAACAGTGTCACCGCCAGGCCATTTATTGGGGCCATCACCGGGTGCGCAGAAAGCCTACTAATGTAGTCGGACGTTTTTGGCCAACGCGCTTTGTCTATGCGCCAGTCTGCGAAATTTGCGTTTAAAAACATTGTAGTAAGCGCGATATCGGCAACTGTTATTTTCCCGAACATATACCCTTCGGCGGGAACAAAACTTTCCAGATAATCCAAACACTCGGGGATCAATTTGGAAAGAGCCTGCTCGATCAAGGCCTCGTCGCTTTCTAATTTCAATAGCGGCTGGATACGTTTTTGAAAAAACAGCGCAAGCACAGCTCCGCGGCCAATTTTCTCATCCGCATACTCTTCCAGCCAACGCGCTTGCGCCCTGTCCTGCAGATTTTCAGGGAAAACGGTGGTTATGGGGGCAATGTCTTCCAAATACTGAACGATGACGGTTGAATCTGGTAAAATGAATTCGCCGTGCTTTAAAACAGGGATCCGCAACATTGGGCTAATGGCGCGAAACTCTTCCGTCGGAAAGAAAGGCACTTGCGGGATCAAGCTGTAATCCAACCCTTTCAGCTGAAGAACAGCCATCACCTTACGTACGAAAGGAGAAATTGGCGTACCGATAAGCGTTAATGTTTCGTGCATTTTAAAACTCTCTTTTCAAGGCTGCGGCACTTGTGCTGCCACGCCATCATAATCTAAGTCTTTGCCGTGCTGCCACAAGAAAAATGGCCACCAAACATACGTATGGTAGCCATTCAAAACTGTTTAGGTATAAGCGGGAAGATTAAGCGAGGTTACGGTGCACTCTTTTCAAAGCGCGCTCAACAGGGGCATGCAAACGGTCATTTGCCGCAACCACAGTCTCAGCCGCAATCACATTGTTGCCGCCCTTCAAGTTACTAGCGTACCCACCTGCTTCGCGAACAAGCAGCGCGCCAGCAGCAAGCGACCACGGGCTTGCAGCTGTAAGCCAGCAAGCGTCCAGCCTGCCTGCAGCTACATACGCCAAATCAAGCGACGCAGTTCCAAAGCTGCGAATTCCAGCAACAGTAGGCAAGAACTCAGCGATCTCAGCCATATAAGTCGCTCGGCCTTCCGGTGAATTCACAGGCGCGCTAGTTGCCAACAGGGCATCATCCATTATCACCCGGCCAGATACCCGGAGACGCGCATCATTCACATAGGCGCCCTGCCCACGTTCCGCCCAGAAAAGCTCGTCATTGAGCGGTGCATAAATCACTGCAGCCATTATTTCGCCCCGTTCCTCCACTGCAAGTGTTAGCGAGAAATGCGGCAATCCGTGCTCAAAATTTGTGACCCCTTCAAGCGGGCCAACAATGAATTTGGCATCCCCGCGCTTGGGGTCAGACACAACGGTGTCAGAAAGCATGCCAAAATCTGGGCGCACACGGAAAAGCTCGTCCACCAAAACTTCTTCGGTTTTCTTCCTGGCCATCTGAACAAAGGACGTTGGGCCGTTTTTCGAAACCTGCAATTGCTCAACTTCGCCAAAATCACGGCGTAAATTTCGGCTGGCCTTCATAAGAGCAGCAACCATTACATTGATGAGCGGAGAGCGACGTGCCATGAGAGCGTCCAGTTTTTTAAGGGTGCAACGCACCTGATTAATGATACTAAAAACAAATGCCGCAGCTATTGGCCGCAGCTAAAAAAATCGGCTGAGATTTTACTCAGCGCGGCTTACATACTCGCGTTCTTCCGTAGAAACCACAATTTTGTCGCCCTGTTTAACAAAAGGAGGCACCCCAACACGGATACCATTTTCGAGCGTAGCAGGCTTATAGGAACTGGAAACTGTCTGGCCTTTGATAACAGGCTCTGTCTCGGTCACTTCAAGGGTTACTTTATCAGGTAGAGCAACGCCGAGTGGGCTTTCGTCGTGAAATTCAATTTTTACACCCATACCGTCCTGCAGGAACACCGTAGCATCGCCGATATCGTCAGCAGAAATCGCGATCTGCTCGTAAGTTTCGCCGTCCATGAAAGTATACATGTCGCCATCCGCAAATAAAAACTGAAAATCACGCTGTTCGAGGCGTACTTTTTCCACTTTTTCGCTTGCGCGGAAGCGTTCGTTCAATTTGGTACCATCTCTAAGATTCTTAAGCTCAACCTGCAAATACGCACCGCCTTTACCTGGCTGCGTATGGGCTGTTTTTACTGCGCGCCACAGGCCGCCCTTATGTTCAATCACACTACCAGGGCGAATGTTATTGCCGTCAATTTTCATGACAAAGCCTTTCAAATCTCAAAAATCAAAGAACGATAGTGCGCGCGGTCTATCAGATTATTAGAACTGAAGCAACGGTGGAGGCCCGTTGTAGAAAAAATTTACACTACGGCACAGTTTTTCGGTGGGCAGGCCTATGTTGGTGCGTCTTTACCTTTGCGGGCGGTCTTTTTCATTTATCGTAACGCAAAATTGTTCAATCCGGTCTAGCGGCCATCATAAAACATGGCTATCATCAAATTCTATTCACACTTGGGGGAAGAATAATGACTAATCCAGTCGATCTGGCTGTTGGCCAGCGCGTGCGCCAACTTCGTAGAGAACGCCGCATCACACAAGCAGACCTYGCCGAATCAATAGGCCTAACATTCCAGCAGGTTCAAAAATACGAACGTGCTAGCAAYCGTATTTCTGCAAGYAARCTCGTAGAAATAGCGGGAGTCCTCGACGTMCCAGTCGCGGACCTGTTCACMTCTGTTGACGATAACATTGACCCTGACATGGCCGATGATGATCTAAAGGTCCTTTTGGAAAGTGTGGCCAACATGGGCGAAGATATGCGTGAGCATTTTGTCGGTCTACTGGGTGCTATCGCAAAAACCAACTAGCACCAGAGTGTCTTCTGGTAAAMGCACTCATGTCTTCCCGCTCGGGGTGGACGTTGTACTTCGCGGTAAAGCAGGTAACAGTAATGTGAGATAAACCGAATTTAAGTGTATTGGCCTGAAGCCAAACTAAAGTCATAAGTTTGCATAATTATATTCGAATGATCGGGGCATATTATGACTAAATACTTACTTTCGTTACTTCTCTTGTTTTTTGGTTTCTCAACCGCCACAGCGGYCCCWGCAGATCTGGGTCCTGCAATTGGCTCTACWGTCGCCAAAGAACTTAAAGCCACAGACCAGAACGGCAATGAGAAAAACTTCAACACAATTACGGGCGAAAAAGGCACTGTTCTTGTCTTCTACCGTTCCGCTAAATGGTGCCCATACTGTCAGGTACAGCTCAAAAATCTTGAGAAAACAGCTGCTAGCGCAATAGCAGCACGCGGCTATAACTTGGTTGGCATCAGCTATGACAGCCCTGAAACTCTTGATAAGTTCAGCAAAAAACAAGGGATCAGTTTCCCACTACTGTCTGACGAAGGATCGAAGATTATTAAATCTTTTGGTATTTTGAATGACGAGTTCAAGCCCGGACACGGCGCTTACGGCATTCCTTATCCTATCATTGTCATTACGGACGAGACCGGCAAAGTGACTGCCAAGCTATTTGAAGATGGCTATAAAAATCGTCCGGAAACGGACGTCATTCTGGCTACTCTCGACGGCCTTTCTTAAATCATCAGCAAACGGCCAAGGGGAAACTTTTGGCCGTTGTATGACGTCTAATTTTATTTGATGTCTAATTTTTACTTGGAACCGTTAAGCCAGAGCTTTGCCAAACGCCTTAACCGCCGCGACGGGGCCATCCTTGTGCCCCCAAACGCTGCCACTTACCGCAACAAAATGAGCGCCAGCATCGGCAACTTGCCTACAGTTCTCTGGCGTTATACCGCCAATAGCCACACACGGCACATCGGTCACTTCGTCCCAATCTGTCAGAATTTCCATCAGCGTTTTTGTATCAGCTTTAGATGCATCAGGCTTAGTATCGCTTTCAAAGAAAGCACCAAAAGCCACATAGTTCGCACCCTGATCACCAGCAACGAAGGCTAGGTCTTTGCTGGCATGGCAAGTAACGCCGATTTCTTTGTCCGCACCAAGTAGGCTTCGTGCCGACGCAAGGTCACCGTCGGTCTGGCCCAAATGCACGCCGTCCGCGCCGGTCTGTGCTGCGAGGTCCGCTCTGTCGTTGATCAGCAAGGCAACTTCGTGCGCATGACAAATGGGCAAAAACGTCTCTACTGCAGCAATGATCGCCTCGTCGTCAACATCCTTCAAACGCAGCTGCAAGCAAACGACTTCGCCAGTTGCCAGCACTTCATCCAGCACGTTCGAAAAAGCCTGCATATCCTTAATCACGGGAGGGGTGATCAGATACAGCAAACAAGTGTCTTTTGCTTCAGCCATAAATAATCGCCCCTAAACTGCTTCTGTTATCGTTAAACGTAAAGTTACGCGTTTGCCATTGAATGGCCTTTTGAGCCAAGGTCGTCAAACGCTTCATCAAGCCGTGTTACCAGCGCTTGTTCGCATGTACGCAACCATGCCCGCGGGTCATACTGCTTTTTGAACGGCGTGCCAGTGTCAGGATGTACCTGCCATTTAAACGCATCACTATGTTCGCCCACATAAGCCCCAATGGCTTCAGAGAATGCAAACTGCGTATCGGTATCGATGTTCATTTTAAACACACCGTATCCGACAGCTTCTTCAATCTTCGCTTTCTCAGAGCCGGAGCCACCGTGAAACACAAAATTGAGTGGATTCAAACCAGTGTTGCGCGCTGCCTGAACCATATCCTGAGACGCTTTCAAAATCTCAGGCCGTAGTTTCACGTTCCCTGGTTTATAAACCCCGTGCACATTGCCGAAGGACGCTGCAACAGAGAAGTGGCCGAGCGGCGTCAACAGATCATAGGCCTTCAATACATCTTCCGGCTGGGTATAAAGGCTCGGGTTTTCAAAATCGTCGTCAACGTCAGCGCCAACGCCGTCTTCTTCACCGCCAGTAACACCTAGTTCAATCTCGAGGCTCATGCCCATAGGAGCCATATCTTTAAGAACCCGCGCGCAWGTATCCAAATTGAAGTCAATATCTTCGCCAGATAGATCAAGCATATGAGAGCTATAAAGCGGCACACCGGTTTTTGCGATGTTTTTGCGGCTTTCTTCAATCAGGGCTTCCACCCAYGGRATCAGTTTTTTATCTGCATGGTCGGTATGAAGGATCGCGCAAATACCGTAATGTTCCGCCAACAAGTGCACATGCTGGGCTGCAGAAACCGCCCCGAGAACCTTAGCTCCAAACCCGTCTTCCAGGCTTTTCCCCGCATAAAACTGCGCGCCGCTGTTGGAAAACTGAATGATCACGTCCGACTTGTTTTTAGCGGCCGCCTCCATCACTGCATTGATCGAATTTGTACCAACAACATTAACCGCAGGCAAAGCAAAGCCCTTGGCTTTACTGTTTTCCACAAGGGCGGCGTAATCATCGCCGAATACAACACCTGGTTTCATAATATATTCCGTTTTCTCGGTTTATTGGGGCGCATAAACARCGGCCAAACTCCGCGTGTTCACRTTGTCTCTTTGATACACAAAGMAGCGCGTAAGAGCAACAGCGGTTCACTCTCTAGAACCCAGTTTTAATCCATACTTAATAGTTGCTCAGTAAGCTTCAAAAGAGGCTCTAGAGGCCGACAACAGGGGCCATAAAAATGCTGRTTCATAAGGTTCARAACAYTGCACTTAAAACCGYCAGGGTTCTGGCGGTTTTAAGTGCARTGTTCCTGCTCAGTTGCAACCCAACGCCRGACRARCGACCGTTACGCCTRTCYACTAATTCATGGATCGGTTACGAGCCTTTTTACGTGGCTGAAAGCATTGGCTACCTCCCGAAGGACACTATCCACCTTATAGAAATGCCGTTTTCGCTAACGATGGA
>JAESRJ010000179.1 GCA_016764715.1 Kordiimonadaceae bacterium
CTGCTGTACTGGCTTCGCCGATCCGGCAAGATCAGTATGGCCACCTCACCGGCACGTAGCGGCTAAAGCCTTTGCCATCAGGCAAACAACAAGAAACGAAAATCATATAAAATATTTGCCATTACAGCGAGAGACGAAGTGTCACCGCCAAATGTAGTCGCATCTGCGCCTGTCAAGCTCACTAGCTGGCCAGTGACCACGTCATTCTCGCGGTAACTCGCCTCAAGTTCAATTCGGAGGCCGGCAAAGCTATTAGAAGAGAATTTATAGCCAACTGAGCCACCAAGAACGAAACCATTGTCAGGGGAAAGGTTAATGCCAGTGCCAATATTCGCGGCACTGCCACCGTTAGACGGCGTACTGGTTGCTGCACTTTGGAAGTTCAGGCCGGTGAAAGCCGAAATATAATACCCGTCCCGTTCGTCGTATGACTGGGCATTGGCTGTCGTTGTAAGCGCTGCGGCCAAGGCTATGCCTGTAACTATACCCGTAAGTTTTACTCTGTTCACTGTGCTTCTCCCTGATTTGAGCGCGAAGGTGATTTCGCAGCACCGGCGATTTTTATCTTGCGCTTACAGTGCAGTATAAAATTACTCTATCAGGTAATAGGGTAGAAACGTGGCGTTTACTTAGTCACTTTATGGTGAAGCATCATTTYCATAAATTGCTCGAACAAAGGGGAACGGCGGGGAGTAGTATGGAGCCGTAAAAAGCTAGGAGCGTTGGCGTTGGACTAGAAGCGTAGGCGTATGCCTGCCTGCACTTGGTAATTATTGTATGAGCTTTCGGTGACGCTCATGTTTCCGACAGCGTCAACAATATCAAAAGCAACGTCCCCGCCCGAGTAGTAACGTCCGTCGATGAAGAGATCGAACCTTTCRCTCAGCGGGACTGTGACACCGGCGATTGCTTGGTACAGGAATTTGGTGCGAGTTGGACCGCTGACACGAAACGCGCCACCAGTAATAAATGCTGTCAAATCTATAATTTCAGGGTCGCTGTTTAAAGTAATGATTTCTGCATCAGTTTCTACCCCACCTATCCCGGCGCCGACACCGATATAAGGGATGAAGCTGTCCGATAGGCTGTCAAAATCGTAAAGAATATTCACCAGCGCACCTAGCGAAGAGGTGTCCCCTGTACTGCCTGCGGCAAACCGCTCCGAGTTAATATTACTTTCTCGGTAGCTGGTTTCCAATTCGAATCTAAGTCCAGCAAGGCTGTCCGAAGAAAGCTTGTACCCAATCGCACCACCAATAGCGAACCCCGTATCAAAGGATTGGTTGAAAAGTGATGTGTTTCTGGGTTCTACATTTGGGAAGCTCAACCCGGTGAAGGCCGAGATATAAACGCCGGCGCGGTCATCATATGATTGTGCGTTTGCTGGTGTGGCAAGCGATGCTGCTATTGTTGCAGTTGCCGCTATACTTATTATTTTAGTTAGATGCATTGTCTTCCCCCCCAAGAAGTTACGGCCAAATAGAATATTCGACTTTAGCGACCGAAATTTAAGTTTTTACCGGCCATATTCATCGCGTGGGGTCAGTTTAGCAGTATTTTGATTCTGGAGTAAGCCTTAATCGCTGGCGCCGTGGGACAGCATCATTTCCATAAATTGCTCGAATAGATAGAAACTATCTTGCGGGCCGGGTGAGGCCTCTGGGTGCTGCTGTACGCTGAAGATAGGCTTGGTTTTGTGTTGGATACCGCACACAGTTTTGTCGAACAGCGAAATGTGGCTGATCTCAACGTCGTCTGGCAGGCTATCACCGTCCACACTGAAGCCGTGGTTCATGCTCGTGATCTCGACCTTCATGGTGCGCAGGTCCTGAACCGGGTGGTTTGCTCCGCGGTGGCCCTGATGCATTTTGTAAGTTTTGCCGCCAAACGCGATAGCAAGCAGCTGGTGGCCGAGGCAAATGCCGAAAATGGGCACGCCGCTTTCGATCAACTGATGGACAACAGGCAAAGCATATTCGCCGGTTGCGGCTGGGTCACCCGGGCCGTTTGATAGGAAAATACCGTCTGGCTTGTAAGCCATGATCTCATCGTAACTTGCGGTGGCGGGCACCAGTGTTACGCGGGCACCGGTTGCCGTTAGGCAGCGGAGGATATTGTCTTTGGCACCGTAATCAACAGCGACGACATGGGCTTTGGTGTCACCGGTTTCAGCGAAACCTTCGCCAATGCTCCAGCGCGCGCCAGTCCACTCTTTAGGGGCGGCGCAGGTAACGGATTTGGCGAGGTCCATGCCCTCTAAGCCCGGCCATTCTTTGGCGTGTGCCGCAAGCGCTGCAATATCAAATTTACCCGCGGCGCTGTGGGCAATTACACCGTTCGGCGCGCCGTTTTCGCGGATATAGCGGGTTAGCTTCCGCGTATCGATTCCGCAGATGCCGATGAGGCCCGCTTTGGTCGCCCACGCGTTCAGGTGGCTATCTGAGCGGTAATTTGAAGGGTCAGTTATTGCTTCGCGTATAATCAAGCCGCGCGCCGCTGGGGATTTCCGTTCCAAATCTTCGTCGTTGGTGCCAACGTTGCCAATATGCGGGAAGGTGAAGGTAATGATTTGCCCGGCGTAGGATGGGTCTGTTAAGATTTCCTGATACCCGGTGATCGAGGTATTGAAGCAAACTTCGCCGACTGTGTCGCCCTCTGCGCCAATCCCGTATCCCCAAAATACTGTACCGTCCGACAGCACAAGGGCTGCGGTAATATCATCAGACGGCGGGGCTGATAGRGRYGTCTCGGTTTGYRGCRYTARTTTGGCGTCGGTCATGGGCGGGCGTTCCTATTCCGGTTATGCATCTTGCCTTATTAAGCCGGCAAGGTTGGTGTTCACTCTGAGCGTGCATCTCTACCCTTGCACGGCAAGGAATTAGGCGCTAGAACCCCGGCTCGGATAGGGATCGTAGGCAGCGGCCAAAGTGACGGGACAATAGGCAAATCGCGCACTTGGGTCAAGTAAAAGAAAATATAAAAAAAWTCAACAATTTCAATGGTTTAAAGGTCGAAAACTTAATTGCCTCTGGAAGCTCACTATACTAGTATGGTAGTTTCCGAATCAACGGGTCGGAGTAGTACGAAATGTTAAGAGATGATCTCACCGCGTCCATGAAAGACGCTATGCGTGCCAAAGAGAAGCTAAAGCTTTCCACTATTCGGCTGGTTCTTGCTGCCATTAAGGAAAGCGATATCGCTGCGCGCGGCACCGATACCACAGATGTGGACGATGACGCACTGGTGCTTGGTATTTTGACCAAAATGGTCAAGCAGCGCAACGACAGCATCAAGGCTTACGAAGAAGCGGGACGTTGCGAACTTGCTGAGCAAGAGCGGGCAGAAATCGTGATTATTCAAGTCTTTATGCCAAAGCAGATGGGCGAAGCTGAAATCACTACAGCGTGCGAAGCCGCAGTGGCTGAGCTCGGCGCGACCGGCCTCAAGGATATTGGCCGTTGCATGGGCGTGCTAAAAGGCAAGTACGCAGGCGAAATGGATTTTGCCAAAGCCAGYRTGACRATTAAAGSCCTRCTGAGCTAGRTCCTTCGYTGCTAGTTTKGGGTKTGWACAAGGGGCTTAGGCCCCTTTTTCTTTGTCTGAATGCTTCTTTGTCTGAATACGGCGATTGAACGTCACATCACTCAGAGTTTCTATGGGCGGTTTGGTGCTCCTCTTTAGGCGATACTTGGATGCCGTTTTGTTTTGCTTAAATCGTTGGCGTTTTGCTTTTCCTTTTCAGAGTGCAAATGATTTGCTCTCACCGAATGAAGGATCTGTTCGTCTGCTGGGGCTAGCGCTATTCTCATATGTGCCCAGAACCTTGTTTTTAGTGAAGTGGCTAACTTTTTCTTTTCCATTYTAACTTCCTTATGTTTCTRTATGCTAGTAAATGCTTACTTTGCGSAGCTTTCACAAATTCGTAATGTTGAGCCTTAGGCTTAGAAAAATTAAGGAATGGATTAAATGTATAAGCTGCGTACGCTCTCGGGGCTTCTGGCGTTCGATGCTGCTGCACGTAACGGCAGCCTGACGCTTGCAGCTAACGAATTGGGGCGTACACAGTCTGCAGTTAGCCAGCAAGTAAAGGCGCTTGAGCAGCARYTGCAGCTTCAGTTGTTTGTTCGCCGCCCGCGCGAGATTGAACTGACGGTCGCAGGAAAAGCGCTCGCAGAGGTGGTTCGCAGGTCGCTCGAGGCCATTGAGCAAACAGTGAATGAATTGTCATTAAAGGATGAGCCCAATGTTTTGCGGCTAACGACGTATCAGTCCTTCGCAATTCACTGGCTTATCCCGCGCTTGCCCAAATTTAGCTTACTGCACCCCGAAATTGATGTGCGTATCAATGCGGATGACCAGCGCCGCGATTTGAAAGCTGCAGGGTTTGACCTTTCGATACGGGTTGGTTCGCTCCCTCACGACGTTGAGGCGCTGCACCAGGAAGTGTGCGCGCCCGTTTATGCACAGTCGCTCACGCCTTTGTCTTCTATTTCATGTGGAAACGTAACGGATTACCCCCTGCTGGCTCATAAACATATGCGGCGGGCATATTGGCAACAGTGGCAATCGGACAATGGTGGGGGTAACGGTGACCTTCTGATTAGTAGCGACTACAGTCATTCGGGTCTTCTCGTGCAGGCAGCGGCGGCGGGAGGGGGCATTGCGCTGGCRCCGCTSGCTATTGCATCAGATGCACTCCAGAATGGTCGCTTGAAATGCATTAAAAGCACGCCGGTGTTATCAGATCACCACTATTATATTGTGACGGCACAAGAGCAGGTGGTAGAAAAAGTGAAAGTATTCTCGGATTGGATTCGGGAAGAAATGGTTCAGATGGAAGAAGAATTGACGACCCATTTATCTTGAGAATAACGCTGTTGACCGATGCCGCACTCCGGGGGTGCCGCCGTTTGGATATTTTTGACCGCAATATTTCAAAATTAGGTGGCTCAACTCGTTTTTCCAATTTAGTATCTAGCCAAGGGACGCAGTGGCTGCGCCCTTCCTTTTTTGGTAGTACCCGATGGCCCTAAGCCCGCAATTTTTGGATGAGCTAAAACACCGTTTCACGTTATCGGACGTGATTGGGCGGTCGGTTAAGCTCATTAGACGTGGGCGCGAAAGCACAGGCCTTTGCCCGTTTCATRGCGAAAAATCACCGTCCTTTACAGTGAATGATCAGAARGCSTTYTACCACTGTTTTGGCTGTGGGGAGCACGGCGGTGTCATTGATTTTGTCATGAAAACGCAGGGCATGAGCTTTCCCGAAGCGGTTGAAGTTCTGGCGGGCGAAGTGGGCATGGAAGTGCCGAAGCCATCCCGCGAGCAGATGGAGCGCGATAAAACCCGCTCCACCCTGAGCGAAGTGATGGACGCTGTATCCAGTTGGTACCAGGCGCAGCTTTTGGGGCAGGTGGGTAAAAGCGCACATGCCTATATTAAAGGGCGGGGCCTTTCTGCAGAGACAATCAARAAGTTCGGCCTCGGTTTTGCSCCGTCGCGGCGGACGGCTCTAAAAGAAGCGATGCTTGCGCGTGATATCGAAGAAGATCAGCTGATTGAAACCGGTATGTTGATTAAACCTGAAAGCGGCGGTGCCAGTTATGACCGTTTCCGCGACAGGCTTATGTTCCCGATTTCTGATAGGCAGGGCCGTACCATTGCCTTTGGCGGCAGGGCGCTCAGTAAAGATGCCAAGGCCAAATATCTGAACAGTCCTGAGACCACTCTGTTCCATAAAGGGGCGACGCTGTATAATTGGGCAAACGCGCGCGCGGCCTCTTATGACGGCGGTCAAATTATGGTCGTTGAAGGCTATATGGATGTGATTGCGCTGGCGCAGTACGGCATTGATTAYGCTGTTGCTCCGCTGGGAACCGCGCTTACCGAAGAGCAAATCGGCCACCTATGGCAAATGGTCGACGAACCCGTGCTGGCGTTTGACGGTGATAAAGCGGGTGTGCGCGCGTCACTGCGTGCAGTAGAGCGGGCGCTTCCGATGCTGCGGCCTGGTAAATCCCTGCGTTTCATCAGTATGCCGGACGGCGACGATCCTGACACGTTAGTGCAGCGCGAAGGCAAAGGTGCGATAGACCAATTGATCGACACTGCATTGCCGCTGGCTAGTATGCTGTGGAATAGCCTAACGGCGGGCTCGGCACATGATACACCTGAACGCAAGGCAGGGTTTGAGAAGAAGGTATTCGGTACGCTTGCTGAGATCGCGGACGAGAACGTCAAAAAGCTATACCAATCTGAGTTCAGAAATCGAATTTTTAAGTTGTTTCGTGGGCCACAATCTGGCGGAACGCAGCGACGCCGTGCCTATAACCAGCAGCAGGGSGCAGGCCAGGGAAAACGTTGGGTGCCAAATCCAGGTGCCCCGCAACCGTGGCAGCAATCCGGTGGCCTCGGGCGCACAGCTTTTGCCCTTGGTAACAAAAAACAGCCAATTACGAGCAAGTTTGAAAAACTAATCATTATCTCTATTTTTCATCATCCGGAGATTTTGGTGAAGCACGAAGAGACGCTCGCTGAAATGCCCTTTAATTTAGCAGAATTGGGTAAAGTGCGCGATTCGATGTTGGAATTGATTTCTTCGGACCAACACCTTGAAAGCGGGGCAATGGCAACCCATCTTGAAGCGAACGGACTGAGAGATACGGTTTCAAAGTTGCTGCGTGAAAAGACGCTAAGGAATGACTGGTGGGCTTGGTCTGAAGCCGCACTTTCAGATGCGCTTACTGGATTCGAACATTTAGTATCGCGATTCCAGCATATGACAGCTGCTAAATTGGCCTATGAACAAGCGGAATATGAATATAAACAAGATATGACGGATGAGAATACTAAGCGTTTTATCGCTGCACAGCAGGCTTTCCGCGACCTTGAGGAAAAGGAAGCAGATAAAGATGGATATAGGCTCGAATCAGGGCGGATTTCTTTTAACTGATATGCTATAGACTGCGAATCGCTCGACTATCGGCGTGGATCTGGAGAATTTATACATGGCGACTACTGCGACTCAGAAAAATGACAAAACGGAAACCCGCGAAGAAGCCGGTTCTGGCCCGCTTTTGAATAATGCGGAAGCCGTCGTTAAAAGGATGGTCGCTAAAGCGAAAGAGCGAGGCTACATCTCGTATGATGAGCTGAACGCAGCGCTGCCTACCGATGAAATGTCATCTGAGAAAATCGAAGACATTATGACTATGCTCTCTGAGATGGGCGTGAATGTAATTGACGGTGACGATCCGGAAGAGGCCGAAGCGACTGACAAGGCCGCTGAWAAGAGCAAAGACAAAGAAGAATTTAAGACCGCTGAGAAGGAAAAAGCCAGCGACCGAACTGACGACCCTGTGCGCATGTATCTGCGCGAAATGGGTTCAGTAGAGCTACTCTCTCGTGAAGGCGAAATTGCGATTGCCAAGCGGATCGAAGCTGGCCGTGCCACAATGATCCAAGGTCTGTGCATGAGCCCGCTAACTTTCCGCGCGATCACAGATTGGGCGACCCGGTTAGAAAACGAAGAAATGCTGCTGCGGGATATTATTGATCTCGAAGCGACACTCGGCAAACAGCCTACAACTGCGCAACTGACAAGTGATAATGCTGGCGACGTAATGGTTGAAGCTGCCAAGAAAGCYGAAGGCGCWGAAGGCGCAGCAGTTACAGAAGGCGCAGCAGTTACAGAAGGCGCAGCAGTTACAGAAGGCGCAGCAGTTACAGAAGGCGCAGCRGTTACARARGGCGCAGCAGTTACMGAAGGCGCAGCAGTTACAGAAGGCGCAGCGGTTACAGAGGGCGCAGCAGTTACCGAGGGCGCAGCAGTTACCGAGGGCGAAGCAGCCACAGAAGGCGAAGCAGCCACAGACGGCGCAGCAGCAAATACTGACGGTGAAAACGGCGAGACTACGGGTTCGGGCGAAGCCATCGAAGGTGAAGCTGCTCGGCGTGCCGCTGAAGAAGAAGACGAAGACGAAGAAGCGGCCATGTCTCTTTCCGCAATGGAAGAGCATTTGACGCCAGAAACCGTTGAAAAAYTCAAGAAAATCACCGGTATTTATAAGAAGTAYTGCAAGCTTCAAGACCAGCGCATGGCTGCAGCGCTGAATAACGAAGCATTGACCACGGCTCAGGAACGCCGCTTTAAAAAGCTGGGCGACGAACTGGTCGAAATGGTTAGTTCGGTGAAATTCAATAACCTGCGTATTGAAGAACTGGTCGACGAACTTTACGGCATGAACAAGCGCTTGATGACGCTTTCAGGTCGTTTGTTGCGTCTAGCCGAATCTCATAAAGTAAGTCGGGTCGGTTTCCTTCATGAATATCAAGGAAATGAGCTTGAAAACGGCTGGCAGGAACGTGTTGGCGGGCTGAAAGGCAAGGGCTGGGCAGCTTTTGTATTGGTTGAAGCCGTTGCTATTAGAAATATTCGTGAGCAAGTTTCGGAAGTCATTAGCCGGGCCGGTCTGCATACTTCAGAATTCCGTGTTATTGTACGCACCGTGCAAAAAGGCGAAAAAGAAGCGCGCATTGCCAAAAAAGAAATGGTGGAAGCCAACCTACGTCTCGTGATCTCCATTGCTAAGAAATATACTAACCGTGGTCTTCAGTTCCTTGATCTTATCCAAGAGGGTAATATCGGGCTGATGAAAGCGGTTGATAAATTTGAATATCGCCGGGGTTACAAGTTCTCCACCTACGCGACATGGTGGATTAGGCAGGCTATCACGCGCTCAATCGCTGATCAGGCCCGCACAATACGTATTCCAGTGCATATGATCGAAACGATCAATAAGCTGGTTCGTACGGGCCGTCAGATGCTGCACGAAATTGGCCGCGAAGCGACCCCTGAAGAACTGGCTGAACGCCTCTCCATGCCCCTTGAAAAAGTGCGCAAGGTAATGAAGATTGCGAAAGAGCCTATCAGCCTTGAGACACCAATTGGTGACGAGGAAGATAGCCATCTCGGCGATTTCATTGAGGACAAGAACGCGATCCTTCCTGTGGACGCTGCTATTCAGTCTAACCTACGCGAAACGACAACACGGGTGCTAGCGTCTCTGACGCCGCGCGAGGAACGCGTACTGCGCATGCGTTTCGGTATTGGTATGAATACAGACCATACACTTGAAGAAGTYGGYCAGCAGTTYWSKGTTACMCGKGARCGKATYAGGCAGATTGAAGCWAARGCACTKCGYAAGTTGAAGCATCCAAGCCGGTCTCGCCAATTGCGGAGCTTCTTGGATACATAGAGTATCTGCCTAGTGTATGACGCAAACATCTAGAATAATTCAGATAGGGAGCAGCTCCGTGGGGCGGCTCCTTATTTATTTGTGCTTACTGGCAGCCAGCGCGCAATCTGTAGCCGCAAACAATGCACCGCCCAGCATCTATGATTTGGTTGGCGGCTACCCAATGGAGAAAGATGGCTACGGACGCTTGATGGTGGGGGTGCACGTGAACGGGCAGGGTCCGTTTCCCTTTATTTTGGATACGGGCGCCAGCCGCAGCATCATATACCGGTCCCTAACATCCTTGGTGCATTTGCCGTCGCTTGAGAAAAAATCCCGCCGCATTATCACCGTCAGTGGGTATGTGCGCGCTTTGATTTACCCGGTGAAAGATATCTATGCGCTCGGCACGTCGCTTAAACTTGTAGATACTGTCGCCTTGCCGGACATTCCAGGGTCAGGCGCTCTGGGTCTTCTAGGTGTTGATCTGCTTGCGGGTAAAACGCTTGAAATACGACTGAGGCAAGGACTTGCCCAATTGCACCGGTCTGCAGACACTCTCACGGGTGATGGCTGGACATTCGTTCAAGGTAAGCCGGTTGCTTACGGTTCCTTAGCGCTCGAGATTGATATCGGCGGTGTTTCGATACCGCTTATCGTCGATACTGGCGCGTCGCACACAATAATAAATACTGCGGGTGCCGATATGCTACTGCGCTCGGCACAAGGCGTYRARCGCCGGAAAGTCGCCCCTATCATCATTGGCAGAAACCATGCCAGCGATCAGGTTGTTCTCCCATTTTTTACGCTGGGTACAAGCGTCACAAAAGACAAAGCTGTTTATGTAGCCGACTTGCCGATTTTTACGTTGCTCGGTGCAAAAAGAGTGCCCGCTATTATYCTYGGTATGGATRTTTTGGGKGAGCAAGATTTCGCCATCGATTTCTCTACTTGGCGGTTATATCTGAATACGAAAAACGAGCTACCCATCGCAGTAACGGCTGAAGCAAAACAATAGAAAACTCAATGGGGCTGAGTTTTCTATTATGTTTGCATTCAAGCTGTACGGGTWGGACCAACAGATCCGCGGCMGRWTTTATASGTYAAGCAGGCTTGGCTGTTTCCTTTTTTTTGGCTGGCAAATCTGCGCCGTTTTGGTGGAGCACCATCGATACTATGTCGCCCGCTTCACCTTCGACAAAGCTAACACTTGCTTTCACGACTTTATAAAAGAATTCGTTGTTTGCCTTGGCGTACAGCTGAGCTTTGCCTTGTCCCGTAGCCTGGGCCCACAGTTTATCGTCTTCGACTGAAATCGTGATCGAAAAGGCTGGTGCTAACTGGTACTCGCCAACATATTTGCGGAGCTTTTTCCCAGAGAGGGCAATCTCTTTGTTCTCAGCTATTGTGAAAGAAGAGACATCACCGCCGAGGATGCCGTGGGCGATCACATCTGCGTTGTCGTTTGAATTGGCCAGCACCAGAACGCCGGTTTTAGTGGCTTTATTCAGACCAAGAAAACTGCGGTAGCCGCCTGTGCCGCCGTTATGCCAGGTTAAATCACCAGCTTCGTTTGTCACCGTTATCCAAGCAAAGCCAATGTGCATAGTGTCTGGGTCAAACTTACGTTGGAATTTATGGCTCATTTCAATTGCWGGCGTTAGGGCCGATGACGTTAGCCCCATATTCGCAGCTAAGTATTTCATCATGTCGCGTCCGTTTGACCTGATAGCACCAGCGCCCGCAAAAGTGGGGAGGTCCCAGTGGCTTGTAGCATCGCCCGATGGGTCGTGGCCGTCKGTGAAATTTGGTTTCTGTGCCTCTGAGACTGTGATGCTGCTGTCAGTCATGCCTAGGGGTTTGAAAATGCGCTCTGTTACTAGTTCTTCGTATGACTGCCCGGTTTTTAGCGCTAACACGTGGCCCAAAAGGCCCATGCCGAGATTGGAATATTCCGCGGTTTCGCCAATGTCGCGCGGTAACGCGTACCCAGCCAAAAATTTATACATATCGGCGACACTGTAATCTGCATACGGGTTACTATTGTCAGCGGGCGCGAAGTTTGAAGGCATGCGAGGCAAGCCTGAACTGTGCGTTACCARRTGCCKAAGCGTCATKTYCTGGCCGTTTCKYACYGGKARRGTGGTGCCTGCWGGWAGMAGSGAGRTMACWGTRTCRTYTAAASTRACYTCGCCCTTYAAAATCATGTCAGCAAGCAGGATGCCAGTGAATGTTTTAGTGATCGAGCCTATTTCAAAAAGGCTGTTTTCAGAAAGCGGCAGGCCGCCTGTCTTGCGTGCTTTGCCCGCTGTCAGTATTTGCTGTTGGTCACCGTTTATAATGCCGACAACATAGCCAACCCCGTTGCCGTACTCTATCCGTGTCTCCAGTGCCGAAGTTATCGCCGCGGTATCAACGGGCTTTGGCGCTTCAGCGATGTGCGCTGAAACCGCCAATAAAACGCCTGCAAGTATATTAAAAAMCATTTTCCGTCCCCTTCATTCCTGATCCCGAAAGCACGTCACGCGCTGCAGTATGTTCTACTCGGCGCACTTGGTGAATCTCTAAACTATTGTGCTGTATTTCCATATCGTACCTCTTTGTACTATTGTCAAGTAGTACAAAGAGGTTTATATTGAGTACATGGAAATTGAAATTGATATTGAAAGCATCACGCCTGTGTATGAGCAGGTCGCACAGCGGGTGAAGGCTGGTGTTTTGAGCGGCGCGCTCCCTGTGGGAACATCGATGCCTGCTATTCGCCAGTTGGCCCGTGATCTGTCAGTGAACCACAATACTATTGCCAAGGCCTATAAGCTATTGGAATTGCAGCGCGTTACTCAGTCTGCAGGCCGTAACGGTACCCGTATTCACGACCGTGCCAGAATGAATATCCTGCATAATAATACKGAGRRTGCSMRGTATRWGCTGGACGAGYTRCTGRGYWCYTTYRAAGRRAAAGGSATGAGCGKCTCGGATATTCGCGGCCTTTTGGAAATGCAGCTCATCCATCTGAAAAAAACATTGTTGGAATAGAAGGYGGTATTATGYTCGAWTTTTTGGTGACCCTCCTAAYCTATACGCAAATACCTTTGATTATTCTAATGAGTAGGGTGAACCGCGCGGCGCTGCAGCATGTAATTGTGCTCAAAGATCCGAATTGGCAGGTGGCGCACCCTGACGTTACTTTTCCTGCTGTTGCAGCGAAGGCTGTGCCAATTTGCGCTTATGTGTTTGCGGTTGTAGCCGTTGTCGTATGCAGCATGATGCTTTTTTCGGACAGCCCTTGGCTTGCAGGCCAGGGCTATAGTGATGAGCAAATACACATCATCGCATTGCTTGGGCCGGCGCTTATTTGGGCGTTCTTTGTTGCAGGAATATGTGCGCCGCTTTACGGCCTTTGGGTGTGGCGGAATGYCCCCTTACCGCGTATTAGAACGGGATCGCTCGTAAGCCGCCGTATCAGCGATCATGTGCCGAAATGGCCATTGCTGCTAGGCTTTGGCGGATGCGGGCTAATAATGGCCGTATATGTTTGGGCATGGCTGCAGGGGACGGTACCAGATGGAATATTGATCCGGCGGACCATAGGTTTSGGTATTTTCGTAAGTATATGTTTGGGTTGGTTATGGGCTTCTATGCTGGTCAAGTTTGACGAAATGGGAAACTTCTGGAGTAGAAAAGCACACATCCGGCAAACAGTGGCAATGCTTTATTTGGGGTGGGGTATTGGCATATACCGGCTATGGGGAGACGGTGTTATCGGTAATTTCTCATCGACAGCTGAGGGTTCTGGAATTGACTTGAAGGACGGCGGGATCTGGTCTTCCGGAGAATACGGACTTTGGATTATCATGGCCCTTATTCTTCAGGGCACGGTATTATCGCAATATTGGCGCTTTAAACAAAAGGARARTCGGGCTGCTGAAAMWGCGSRWNTAAAARAGAYTGTATRAAGCATCTCTATCTGAAAAAAAAGGCCGACCAAAGTCGACCTTTCCTCAATTCTTATAATTAGCGGCTTAGTCCGAATGTCTAAGCGGCGTCACCAAATAGGCTCAGAACAGATCCCGGCTGGCTGTTTGAAATTGCCAGAGTTTGAATGCTCAGGGTCTGGCGTACTTGGTCAGCGGCCAACTGCGCGCTTACTTCGGCAAGGTCTGCATCGATCAGATTGCTCACGCCTTCCTGTGTCACTGCCTGAAGTTTTTCTGTGAACGCTCTCGTTGCTTCCAGCTGGTTAGCACCCGATCCAATTTGCGCCAGTGAACTAGAGACATTGGTGATGGATTGCTCAATTGCGCTAACGGCTGCGGCTGCATCTGCCTGAGTGCTAATGCCTTGGCTGGCACCCAAAGTTACATTGGCGCCGCCTAAGGAAAGGTCCTGAGCTTCTATGGCAATGCTCTCGCTGCCATCGTTATTAACAATGGCGCTGATGTCGTYGCCRCCTGAGGCAATTGCGTTRGTGCCACCAAACTCTGCGCCTTCAATGACGGTGTTGATCTGATCTCTCAGCGCAGCAAAATCTTCATTGAGAATTTGCCTGCTYTCATCGTCAAGCCCAGGGTCGGCAGCGCGAACCGCCTTTTCCTTTAGATCGATAAGCAGGCCTGAAACCTGTTCGCCGCCCGCAAGCGCGACGTCAGAAGTCGAAATAGCGCGGTTGAGCGAGCTTTTWACGACGCTTARCCCGCCAATATCACCGATTAAGCCTTGCGCAATAGAAAGAAGCGCCGCGTTGTCGCGCGGGCTCGATACATCACGGCCAGTATTAAGCCTGTTCTGTGTATCATTTAGTGACCGGTTTGCACCTTGCACGTTACGAACACCCAGCAAGCTGCCCGCATTAGTATTGATTGAATTTACCATTGATCAGCACCACTCAAAAAAAAGGCGAACCCCTTCGCCCAGACATATTTACAACTACAGTATGCCACGAAAAGGGCCGTAACTGAAGGGTTGCCTAAAATTGTAGGTAAATTAGCCTCCGCCGCGTTAGGGCGGGGGGAGCGTAATTTACCTACTGCCGGGCATCGTCAATTCACGCCGGTAGGTAATCTCGCCGTTCTGCATCGTCCAAACAAGGGAGTTGATGGCTTTAATGCCGCCGGTTGGGTCCTGCGTGAGAAGCACCARATCGGCCTCTCTTCCTGGTGCGATGGAGCCGGTTCGGTGGCTGATTTTCAATATCTTGGCATTGTTCAGGCTAGCCATTTGGATMACAGCAAGCGGGGCGAGGCCAAGTTGCTCGTGCAATAGCATTTCGTAGGCTAARGACGCGCCAAAAATTACACTGGGTGTGCCTGCGTCCGTGCCAATGCCGACAAGGGCTCCGGCTTTTATAAGGGCGAGCGTGTTGCCGCGTACTGTTGGCAGCTGCCTCGAAAGAACGGCAGCCCGGTCCCACCAGTCTTGCCAGTTCTGGGTCATCAAACTTGAGCCCATATTGGTGTATAGGTGTTTGCTATTGATGAAATCCGGGTCAAAATATCGTTGTGCAGCAACAGATTTTTCAGGGTTAGCAATGGTTTCGTACAGCGCCAAGGTGGAAATATAGCCTGTTTGCTTTGCGGTGAAGAAACGGATGACAGGATCATCGATCAACCCGTCAATCGTGCCGCTGATGACAGCGTCAACCCCGGCTGCTAGGGCAGCCTGAACGTCACTTTTTT